>CAVKLO010000169.1:0-4532 GCA_963656985.1 Bulleidia sp.
CTATCATATCGCGCACCATAGAGTCGAGGTCGTAGGTCGGAGCCCAGCCCCACTCCTTGCGGGCGCAGCTGTCGTCCATACGGTCAGGCCACGAATCGGCGATAGCCTGACGCACCGGGTCCACTTCGTAGCGCACCTTCAGCGAAGGGATGTACTTGCGGATGGCGGCGAAGAGAGTCTCGGGCTCGAAACTCATCGAAGCGATGTTGAACGAATTGCGGTGCTTCAGATACATCGGCTTGGCTGTCATTATATTGACCGCTGCCTGCAGCGCGTCCGGCATATACATCATATCCATATAGGTGCCTGCGGCGATCGGGCAGACGAACTCCTCGCCCTTCACGGCCGAGTAGAACACCTCGACTGCGTAGTCGGTCGTTCCGCCGCCCGGAGGTGTCGTGTAGGAGATGAGGCCCGGGAAGCGGACAGAGCGGGTGTCCACCCCGTATTTGTGGAAGTAGTAGTCGCTGAGCAGTTCCGTGGCCACTTTCGTCACGCCGTACATCGAAGTCGGCCTCTGGATGGTATCCTGCGGAGTCATATCGTGAGGCGTGGACGGGCCGAAGGAACCGATGGAACTCGGGGTGAAGACCGCCACGTGCTTCTCGCGGGCGACTTCGAGAATGTTTATCAGACCGTTCATCTGGATGTCCCAGGCCTTCAGCGGAAGACGCTCGGCAGTGGCGGAGAGCAGGGCCGCGAGATTATAGATGGTGTCGATGTCATATTTGTCCACGACATCGGCTATCTGCTTGGCATTGCAGACGTTGACCTCTTCGGAAGGGCCGCTTGCGAGCAGCCTGCCCGTCGGAGGAGCTGAAGGAATATAGCCGGCGACCGTGACCCCTCCGCCCTTCTCGGCGCGGAGTTTCATTGTGAGCTCTGAGCCGATTTGACCCGTGGAGCCTATGACAAGGATATTTTTCATCGTTTTAAACTTACATTTTCTCGCACAAAGTTAGTATTTGTTTTCAAACCATAAGCAAAAAATGTATATATTTGTACGCGGCAGTTATGACGTCAAGTGATAACTTCTCAGAAATCAAATAACACATAAAGCTATGTACGGAAATTTCCAGAAATATCTCAGTGACGAGCTTGCGGCCATAAAAGAGGCCGGCTTGTACAAGGCGGAGCGCAATATCGCGTCCCCGCAGTCAGCGGAAATCACCCTTGAGGACGGCTCCAAGGCCCTCAATTTCTGCGCGAACAACTATCTCGGCCTCGCCGACAATCCACGCTTGATAAAGGCGGCCCGCGACATTATGTCCGAGCGCGGCTACGGAATGGCCTCCGTGCGCTTCATCTGCGGCACGCAGGATCTGCACAAGAAACTCGAGAAAGCCATCTCGGAGTACTTCCACACCGAGGACACCATCCTCTACGCGTCCTGCTTCGATGCGAACGGCGGACTCTTCGAGCCGCTTCTGGACGCTTCGGACGCCATCATTTCCGACTCTCTGAACCACGCTTCCATCATCGATGGCGTGCGCCTGTGCAAGGCTCAGCGTTTCCGCTATGCGAACGCCGATATGGAAGACCTCGAGCGCTGTCTGAAGGAGGCGCAGAGCTGCCGTCACCGTCTCATCTGCACGGACGGCGTATTCTCGATGGACGGAAACGTCGCTCCGATGGACAAGATTTGCGCTCTCGCGGAGAAGTATGACGCACTCGTCGTAGTCGATGAGAGCCATTCCGCTGGCGTAGTGGGGCCGCGAGGCAGAGGAGTCGCGGAGCAATACGGCTGCTACGGGCGCATCGATGTGCACACGGGTACGCTCGGCAAGGCATTCGGCGGCAGCGTAGGCGGCTTCACCACCGGACGCAAGGAGATCATCGAAATGCTGCGCCAGCGTTCGCGTCCGTATCTTTTCTCGAATTCGCTGCCGCCAATGATCGTCGCTGCCGCTCTGGAGACTTTCAAGATTCTGGACGAGAGCGACGCCCTGCACGACAAGCTGCTCGAGAATGTCGAGTATTTCAGAAACGCGATGATGGCGGCCGGCTTCGACATCAAGCCTACTCAGAGCGCCATCTGCGCCGTGATGCTCTACGATGCTCCTCTGTCCCAGAGGTTTGCGGCGCGTATCGCCGAGGAGGGCATCTTCGTGACCGGATTCTATTATCCGGTCGTTCCGAAGGGGCAGGCGCGCATCCGCGTACAGCTCTCGGCGGCCCACGAGCGCGAGCATCTCGACCGCGCCATCGCAGCCTTCGTCAAGGTCGGCAAGGAGCTGGGAGTGCTGAAATAGAGGCGTTCCGTCCTCCCCGACCTGCGTTCCGTCCCGCCCGAAGTGCTCCGCCGTCATGCCCGACTTGCTCGGGCATCTCGTGCCTCGAAGGGATTGCCGGTCGGGGCCGGCAATGACGTGAAAAAGACGGGTTCAACGCCGGAGGCTGTCGAGTTCGGAGAGGCGGGCGCGGAAGACGGAGTCGAGGGCGGGCTTGAGTTCGGGACGGACAGGCTCTGCGGAAGGGGATTCCATCTTGAGTGGGTTTATGGGCTGGCCGTTCTTCCAGACGCGGAAGTCGAGGTGCGGGCCGGTGGAAGTGCCGGTGGAACCCACGTAGCCGATGACCTGGCCCTGCTGCACACGCACTCCGGCGCGGATTCCCTTGGCGAACCGGGACAGGTGCAGATAGCCGGTGGTATAGACGCTGTTATGGCGGATCTTTATGGTGTTGCCTCCTCCGCCGCCCCAGCCCGCGCTCAGAACCGTCCCGTCACCCAGGGCCACGACGGGCGTGCCGGCGGGAGCCGCATAATCCACACCGGTGTGGGGCCTTACCTGGCCGGTCACCGGGTG
Organism: Bulleidia sp.; assembly: GCA_963656985.1. Lineage (GTDB taxonomy): Bacteria > Bacteroidota > Bacteroidia > Bacteroidales > UBA932 > Cryptobacteroides. Next base: position 2,808 of record CAVKLO010000169.1, read on the forward strand.
CTTGCGGGCGTAGGAGAATTTAGAGGAGATGCGCCGGAATTCCAGAGGGGCCTTCAGGAAGGCCTTGCGCATACTCTCGCCCTTTTCGTTCCAATAGATATTGCCCCCGTCACCCTGATCGAACATCACGGCGTAAAGCTGCGTGCTGTCGCGGGTGAAGCAGGCGAAATAGACCGTGTCTATGGACATCAGTTCACCTCCGCACTCTCTCTGGCCGTAGATGACTCTGAAGCGGTCGTCCTTCCGGAGTCCGAAAAAGTCCACCGTCCAGGCATAGATGTCCGAAAGCTTGAGAATCAGCAGGGGAGAGGATCCCGCCGAGGTCATATCGTTCCACAGGGACGAGGAGATGACTACGTCGGCGTATTTACGCACGGTCTCCACCGGACGGCTCACCTTGCGGATATCCAGAGAATCCGCGAAGCGGAATACGGTGCGGTCCACAAGGTTATTCTCATAGACCAGAAATGACGGCGCGGTGGCGATGGAATCCTGATAATAGGCCCTGTAGCTGTTTCCGGCACGCATACGCCGAACATCGAAAAGGCTGTCGCTGCACATCCGGGCCATCTCGTAGGCCGCTGAGGCTCCTACTCCGAGACGGGTCAGAAGGCCCGAGAATGTCTCCCCGCTCTTTACGGTGCCGCGTTTTTCCAGATAATCTTCAGTAAAGAATCCCAGAGGGGGGATGCTGTCTTTCACTGCGGCGGGCTCTTGAGAATTCTCCGCCCGTTTATGGGAGCCGCCGCAGCCGATGAAAAGCGGGAACATCGCCAGCAGAATCAGGACCGGAAATGTGGCCCGTCTAAAAGCGATAATCGGAAACCGGACAGGTCTCAAAACATTAAACGGAAACAGGACAAATCTCAAAACAGTACTCGGAAACAGGTCAGGTCTCATATTAGTGATTCCTAAAAAAAAACTTGGTGCTTTTGCTCGTCTTTTTGGTCTAAATTCATTTGTTCATCAGTCGTGTACCCCGGTACACTCCTTCTTCACAAACAAATTTATCCACAAAAATCCTTCACAAAAACTTACCAACTTATTTTTTTCATCATCACTTAACGAAAAAAGGGAAAGCTTAGTACATCGCACCGCTACAACCTCTTGTCCTTGCTGTCTTCCGACTCTGGGGAAGTTGGGAGGGAGCTGGTCGTGTACGACTTTCCCGTCACAAAGGTAGTCATTTTTCGCAAGAATGCAAGTATGCCGTGAAAACTTGCACCTCCGCAGGGGGCCTTTCGAAGCGACCCCCTCCGCAGAGGGTTTTCTGGAGGGAGGAAGCACGCTCCCGCTCCCGGCGAACCACCTCCTGCGACCCGCACCCGGCATCCCGCACCCCTAACGCTCAGTCCCTACAGGAACACCGCGTTCAGCGCGGCCAGAGCCAGCCTGTAATCCTTTTCCGTGTCCAAAGTCTCCTCCAGATTCTCGTAGAAGAGGTCCAATTCGGAGATGTAGTCTATCACGGAAATCTCGCCCTGCGCCTGTGCCTTCTTCAGAAACTCCCGGCTGTCGGCCTCCTCGAAACTGCGCCGGCGCTCCGCGCTGAGCTCCCGCAGCCCTTCAGCCTCGGCATATTGCGAAGCTATCTGATGCCGGCAGGCCAGAAGCGCCTCCTGCTGCTCCGAACGGGAGGCATTCAGATTGGCCTTGGCCCTGCGGACGGCGGATGACCGGTTCCAGAGCGGAATGGAGACCCCGAAGGTCACGCCCCTATAGGCC
>CAVKLO010000170.1:0-4509 GCA_963656985.1 Bulleidia sp.
TATGGGTGCGGAAGACCTCCACGGCCTCATCGACGCTTGTGCAGGCGTCCAGTATAAGTCGGATGGCCAAAGTAGGGACTATGTCGCCCTTGCCGGCCTGATGCTGCACCGCCCCGCCTGTACCGCGAAGCGACAGAACTCCTATGAAGAGTCCGGCATCATTCATTCCGTCCAGACAGCTGTAAATGGAGGCCGTCACCGGCACTGAAAGGTCTGTCTTCCCGTCCGACAGGGCCCCGGACACATAAGTGTCCTTGTCGATGAAAGGCAGGGACGAGATGTTGACGGACTTGTGCGCCGCGCCTTTCGCTACATTATGAACAAGCACATTTGAAGCCGAGACGAATCTGTAATCGAAGTTGCGTCCCACAAGTACGTCTCCGGACGGGGACTTGACGCAGAATGCGCTGCAGCCGAAGTCAAGACCGCCGCCGGCCCTGCTCAGCGGTACGGTGGTCATCAGCGGCAACGCCTTGCCCAGAAGCTTTAGGCTGGAACTCGCCCCGCCTCCGGCCATAATTTCATCGAGACAGTAGTCGGCGCTGTATTCCACCGAGTACATTTGCCCGTGCGCCAAATCTTTCAATGTGGCAAGCATAGCCTTCTGCTCATCGTTCTTGAGGTAGGCCGCCGGGTTGGACGCGGTCTTGCCGCCGCTCTTGTTGCAGGAAATGACAATGCAGGCAATCGCCGTAAGGCAGACGCCAAGATGAATCGAACGTTTCATTATTCCTTTATTTAAGTCTGTTGACATTGGTTTTATCATCACTTAAGCCGTCTTCAATGCAGTACGGCACTATTAAGGATTAAAGATGCAAAGGTAATGATTTCATCCGTCAATTGGAATCATAAGCGCCGGACTGCAGATTCAGAGTCGAGATCCTCGGGACCGCGATGTGAACGGAATCCGGTGAAGCGTAAGCCGTATTGCCGAGCTTGAATTCGAGCTTGTATTCTCCTTCCGGAAGAATCATCGTGCAGGACTCCCCCCGCGCATAGATACTGCCCGACTTGTCGGGGTAGCGTTTTTTGGAGTCGGTGGCGGACGTGAACACGACATCCTTCATATACGTGTCGGCCTCGCTGTTCGACAGGATGACACGGCCGGCAGGGATGCGGTTAGGGACAGGCAGGTCGAAAGTGAAATCCTTAGAGAACGGGAAAGTGAGCGTCGAAGCGGGATAATTGCTGTCCGTGCCAGTGGTGTAGGTCAGGTTTACCAGTCTGACCTTCATCTTATAGCGGCTGCTCGAGTCGAACTCCTTCGCTGACTTGACGTTCCAGACCCACCCGGTATGGAAATCCAGAGTACCCCGTGAAATCATCGGCGGCGCCGTCATAGATGTTCTGGACGGCAGATTCTTCACCTCCAGAGTGTATTTGACGAGGCCGGAATGTTCGGAATCATTCTTGATGGCGAGGTCTCTGACGACTCTCGTCTTGGAGCTGCTCCAGGTATATGATCCCGAAGCGGAAGCGGTGATGCCCGGAGTCCCGAACGCGAACCCTCCGTTTATGGACCAGGAAGATCCTGAAGTATAGGTGGTCGAGCCTACCGTCGTGGACGGTGCCGGCAGCTGATAGAACTCCGTGCCTACCGTCTTTCCCTTGCTGTCCGTCAGAGTGACTTCCACGGTGAGGCTCTTAAGGAAAAAGCCGTTCACTTTCGGCTTGTTGCCTCCCACTTTCACCTGGTTTATGCCGTGATACATCTCGGAAGATATCACGGAGAAACAGGCGTCCACTATGTAGTAGTCGCCCTGACTGTTCCCGGAAGAAGTGGGGAACGCGTACAGGGGGATGATGGAGTAGGTCTGTTCGAAATAGCCGGTTCCCGACATCTTGTACGTCTGTTTCCCTCCGCGCTGCGTAATGATGACGGCATTGTCGATCTTCACCGTATGTGAAGCGTAGATGTGCGCCGCCTGAAAGATTTCATCGGAAGAGGAGCTGTTCGAGGCCGTCCCGATGCCGTTTATCCAGCCCGCCAGCCCATCGAGACAGTTGTCTTCCGGACGGAGGTCGGATATGTCTTTCACCGAATATACGGCACCGCCGATGTGGAACGAGACGAGCAGGCAGCCCGAGACGGTACACGCCGACAAGCCGTCTATACCCCATTCGCGCATCAGCGGAAGAAGCTCCGCAGGCGGACTCACGACGATTATCACCGCGCCGCGCCCATAAGCCTCCAGAATATCCTCCGAGCGTATGTCCGCATAGTCCACGAACACGGCGGAGGCGCTGCCGCACCCCACACGCGCTCCGGTAAAATGCCTTTCTATCACATCCATAAGCGCCAGCGGCAAAGATGAATAGACACAATAGTCAGAATTGACGGTTACTGGTTCCGCACTGTCCATAGCGGGGTCGCAGGACATCAACGCCGCACCCGCAAGGAGCAAAATGATTTTAAAAAGATTCTTCATAGCCTTCCGTTAATTTATCTGATTGAAGCCGTATCCCGTATCCAGATGGGTTTCCCCGCCCTCCTGAATCTCGAACTCTCCGGAATAGGAATAATGGCGGGTCTGTTTGTCGGTGCCCTTGATGTCACAAGTCAGTTTATATTTGCCCACCGGGAGATACATAGAACTGCTCTGGCCGACCGCCCAGTAACTCGCGTCACTGAATTCCTCCAGACCGGTGTAGGTGAGGTTCTTCAGGCGGACATTGGACAGGATAGTCCCCTCGCCCGAGTTCTTCAGTATGAACTTTCCGGTAGGGTAGCGCCCCGGGACAGGCAGCTCGAACGTGGCGGAGTACTTGCCCATATCGAATGTAAGATTGTGGTAATCAGCCGCCGTGGTATAGAAATAAGAAGCGCCGTAAACGAAATTCGACAAGTCCGCGCGCACCTTGTACTTCGTGGTACGGTCCTTGTCCTGCGTAGGTACCGCCCATATCCACTGGCTGTAGAAATCCGCAGTGGATACGGTTATGAGCGGAGGGTCCCGGATTGCAATCGCCGATGTGTTATATGACGGTAGATTGTTGAAAATGTAGTCATAGCTTGCTTTGGAGCCTTTGTGTACATTTATTATGTCGCAGTCGCTCGTAGTCCTGGAAGTGCTGGACGTGTGGGTGTATCCGGCGCTGACCGTGGCCCCCAATATTTTCCCGGACGAGTCAAGTCCGCCCGTAAGGCTGCCGCCTATCGAAGCTTCCCAGCCGGTGGTATAGCTCGAGGCGTTTATGACGGTCGCGGGCGAAGGCACCTGGACGAACATCCCGACCTCTTTCCCGGAGGAATTGAGCAGGGTGAAGTCGGAATGCAGTGAACGCAGGTAATATCCGCATATTCTCGCGTGTACTCCGCCGTGCTTTTTCGTGAAGTTTCCGGAATACATCTTTCCGGACTCCACGGATATGGAAGAGGTGACGAAATAGTAATCCATAGCGTTCCCGAACGACCCCGCAAAGCCGTGCAGCGGGCTGACTTTCAGTGTCACCTGCACATTCCAGCTTCCCTTGAGATGGTCGCTGCTCGAAAAGATGACGTGGGTAATCTCATTGTCCACGGCATTCGAGAAGTTCTGCCTGAAGTTGTACTCGCGCAGCAGAGACTCTCCGTCAGCGTTATACGCGTCATTCAGCATCAGGTCATTCAGCCAGCTCACAAGTCCGTTCAGGCAGTCTCCGACATTCATACCGCCGGAAGGTTCGGGGGAAGAGCAGAATTCACCGTAGTTGTTGACTCCCGCAAACAGCCGGTCTTCCGAGGCGTCAATCCCCTTTCCCACCAGAAAACTCCTGTCCGGACGGCATACCACTACGGGACGACCGGAAGCGTAGAACTCCTTTATCGGCGCAGTTTCGAACTCCGCCTGCGTAACTGCGGCGGCGAGAGCATTGTCAAGCGCAGCGGCACGCGAGGACAGGCGGGCGGAGAGGGCGGATGAGAAGTCATCCGCCAATCCCGGTGACAGATAGACGGAGAACAACACCTTCTCGTCGGAAGCCAGCGAAGTGACTTCCCGGTAGTCTCCGGTGATTATGTCTTCGTCAGACTCGTCCAGACCCTGACAGCCCGCAAAGCACAGGCAAAGCAGGGGAAGAAGCACAATGTCATTCCATAGTTTACGCATAATCAATAGTTTAATAATCAAGCTACAAATATATGAAAAAATCCGCAACAAGCAACTCGTGTGATTCTCCCTGAAGTCTGACACGTAATCGGCAAAATCGCATCTGCGCTTGGAAAAGTTATCCCGTCGCCAAAGATGCTGATTATTCGCCTATGACACTCATATATCTCCGGTAATCTGTTCCGGGGTCCGCATTTCTCATCGGCATGGTCGGACTGCCGTAGGACGGTTGCCGGAAAGGTGGCTCGACACAGATTCTGAGGTCGGAATAAAAAAGTCAAATTCTCGTGCAAGGTTTCGGCAATTCTGCATTTAATGTGCAGATGACCTTAAGAATCAGACTTGGCGCGCAGCTGTTTCCGGGGCATCTGATAAACAACACTAAAGAGCTTAAAGAAATGAATATTAAGACTATCATTAC
>CAVKLO010000171.1:0-4490 GCA_963656985.1 Bulleidia sp.
CAGCCGCCTTTTCGACTCTTTCGAGACCTTCTCGTCCCGCACCAGAATGCAGAAAAGAACCATCTCGGCATAGCTTCGCGCCTGCGCGAGCATCCCCCCGTCGGAGGCGAGCGACGCTATCTTCAGGCTGACCGGCAGACCGCTCTGCATAGTGCCGTCCAGGTCGCCCGGGCCCCTCATCTTCATATCCTCCTCGGCTATCTCGAAACCATTCTCGGTTTCGCACATCAAGTCCAGCCGCCTTTTCGACTCTTTCGAGACCTTCTCGTCCCGCACCAGAATGCAGAAAGACTTCTCCGCTCCCCTGCCGACACGTCCGCGCAGCTGGTGCAACTGGCTGAGCCCGAACCTCTGGGCGCTCTCGATCACCATCAGCGAAGCGTTCGGCACATCCACGCCCACCTCGATCACGGTCGTGGAGACCAGTATCTGCGCACGGCCCGCGGCGAATGCGGACATATTGAAATTCTTCTCCTCGGCGCTCTGCTGTCCGTGGACTATCGCGACCTTGTACTGCGGCAGCGGGAAGGCCCGGACTATATCCTCGTAGCCCTGCTGCAGGTTCTTGAGGTCCATCTTCTCGCTCTCGAAAATCAGCGGATACACTACGAAGACCTGTCTGCCTTTGGCAATCTGTTCGCGCATAAACTTATGCAGCGCCGCCCGGCGGTTCTGACCTATCTGTATGGTCTGCACCGGTTTACGTCCCGGAGGCATCTCATCGATCACCGACACGTCGAGATCGCCGTAGAGCGTCATCGCGAGCGTCCGGGGAATCGGCGTCGCGGTCATCACCAGTACGTGCGGCGGCAGCCGGTCCGCCCTCTCCCCGCTTTTCATTCCTCCCGCCTCCGGAGCCACCTCAACCATTTTCCCTGCGGCCGGTGCCCCGGCCAATGCCTCTCCTCTCTCCGGTCCCTTGGCCCAGAGTTTAGAGCGCTGGTCCACTCCGAAGCGGTGCTGCTCGTCTATGACGGCAAGTCCCAGCCGCCGGAAGCGGACATCATCCTCGATGAGGGCGTGTGTACCTATTATTATGCCTATCCCCCCATCCTCGAGTCCGGCGTGTATCTCGCGACGCTGCTTCGCCGTGCTGCTTCCCGTAAGCAGGGCGCAGCGCACCCCGGTAGGGGCCAGATATCTGCTCACGTTCGCATAGTGCTGCTGCGCAAGCACTTCAGTAGGGGCCATAATGCAGGCCTGATAGCCGTTTCCCACGGCTATCAGGCAGCTGAGCACGGCTACCATAGTCTTCCCCGAACCCACATCCCCCTGCAGGAGCCGGTTCATCTGATGGCCGCTCATCATATCCGAGCGGATTTCCCTTATGACTTTCTTCTGGGCTCCCGTAAGCGGGTAAGGCAGAGCGGAATAGCAGGCATTGAACGCCTCCCCCACCCTCGGCATCATAATTCCGTTCTCGGAGCGGCTATGTATGTATTTCTGTTTCAGCAGCGAAAGCTGCAGAAAGAAGAGTTCCTCGAATTTCAGGCGGTAGCGGGCCTTGGAAAGCGCGTCGGCATCGGCGGGGAAATGTATGTTGCGCAGGGCGAAGCGCAGGGGCACCAGCTCTTTTTCTTTCAATACGTAATCGGGCAGTGTCTCCCGGACTTCCGGCAGGGCCTTGGAGAGGGCCTCGCCCACGAGGCGGGTCATCACCTTGTTCGTGATTCCGGAGGTCTTCAGTTTTTCGGTGCTTGCATATACTCCCGTCAATGTCCCCCCGGGTAGCGGGGCCGTACCTGCCGCAGGCCGCGATGGGGCTTGGGGTTCCTCAGACAGAGATGGGGCAGGATTGGCCGAAGGCCGCTGAGTGAGAGCAGGATTGGCCGAAGGCCGCGAGGTGCTGATGAGCGCAGCGCCCGGAGGCAGAGGATCGACTTCAGGGTGGACTATGCTGAAACGGCCGTTGTAGCTCTGCGGGCGGCCGAAAAAGATGAACGTTCCGCAGGAGCGGTAACGGGAGAAACTCCACTTGATGCCTTTGAAGAAGACCATTTCCATCCGCCCGCTGCTGTCCGCCACGGTAAGAGTCAGGCGCTTTACGGCGTTGAAACGGACGGTGCGGGTGCCGGAGCGGGCGTCGACGGGGAAATTGTTCACTTCGCCCTCGGGGCCGATGCGGTAGAATAGCACGTTCTGCGGGCCGTAGAGGCTGACGCTGACGATGCCGGCGACGACCTGGACCTGGGCTTCGGAGGATTCAAGCTCCGCGATGGGGCAGACGCGGCTACGGTCGGTATATCTGAACGGGTAGAAATGCAGCAAGTCCCCGAAGGTGCTGAGACTCAGCTCCTTCTTCAGCAGTTCCGCCCTCTTGGGCCCCACGCCCGGCAGAAACTGGATATCATCATTCAGGCATCCCATAACCCTTTATTTTCGGCCGCGGCCGTTTCGTCAGGCCCCTGCTTTCCGTCAAGACCGACCTGCTTTTCGTCATGCCCGACCTGATCGGGCATCCCCTCACACCTTCATTTTTCGTCATACCCGCCTCGCTTTTCGTCATACCCGACCTGATCGGGCATCCCGGGCCCGCCGCTTCCCTACTCCCTTGCAAACATACATAAAATCTCCCGATTTCCGGCACTATTCTTTCTTTATGCCGGGCCTCCGACTATTCAGTGATGACGCCCCAGGCAGGACAGCGCGACGGCGGCATTCCGGCGGCCTGCGGCCTTCACGGCAGAAGATTTGGAGACGTCGAAAGAGGCTAAAGAACAGCTGTCAAGACTGTGAGCCACGGCCAAGAAAATCGAGCCCTCGAAATTTTACGGCGGTAAATTTTACCGCCGTAAAAAAGTTGACAAGGCTCACAGGTCACCACCCATTCTGCGGCAATAAGCGGCAAGGTCTCTCACTGTTCTTCAGCATCACCGGAATCTATCTGAGGGACATCATCCGGTGCTGTCAGGCCTTTGGCATTAGCCGAAGTCACTACCGAGCGGCCAAGTTGCTTTTCGAGTTCATTCCTCGCGATTTTTGCTACGCGACCGCCGCCCTTTGCGACCTGCTTGTTCTGCTCGAAGTTCGAAGGATCCTTCTTCTGAGACAACTCTGTGGCGGCGACCTCAGCGAGCGTATTAAGCGCGCTCTCCATCCGAGTCATATTATCTCGAAGATTCTCCTTCTTCAATCCCTTAAACTCTTTGTACTGCCTGGTGGTGAACCCGGACCACTCCCGAGTTATGATATCCGTGAGCGTCGCATACTGGCTATCCTTGACACCTGTCCGCTTCCATTCATCTGTCAAAGCCTTGCGGGCATCCTTGCCTTTCATCCGCTCATTGATCCAGCCCTCGCTATAGCCCTTGCGCCTGTAATATTCTATACCCCGGTCGATAGCCTTCTCCGGATCCTGAATCTCATCCACCCGCTCCGATGCCACCTGAGCCATCCACACCTTGAACGGCTCAGCCTTCGGCGACGGAATGGACTGGATAAGACGGAATAACTGCACCTGATCAGCCACATCCGTAAGCCGCATCTTGCCATCTGCAGCCCGCATCTTGAAAGCGTTACATTTTGTAACGGTTTCATCCCCTTCATCAGCAAGTCTCTTTTTTAAGACTCGCCAGTATGTCTGTGGGTTAGCGCTGTCAGTCAGCACCGCCACAACATCCACAATCGAGAAATACCATTTCTCCTCCTTGTCATCCCAGGAAGTCCTGATCTGCCTGTCATTAAACAACTGCAAAGCCTCCTTCTGTCCCATAGTTTCATTGATTTCAGGCTACTAAGTTACGAAGAATCGACGCCGCCACATAGTTTTTCAGATCATTTTCGCACAACATTGCACTGGACTTTATGGAATTCCATATAAGTCCATAGAGTGGGGTGAAACAGGATTGTACATTCGCGGTGCCGTCGCCCCGAGCGGGTGGGGACGATGTGACACGGCCTCTGGCGTGGCAGTGCGGCGAAAGTACGGGCAGGAAGGTGCAATGAAGGTCACGGAAAAACGTTTTAACTTATCCCTTCGATGTATCAAAGTACATCGAAGGCCACGTTTTGGCCCGTTTTCGTGGCCGCCGATGTACCGGCATAGGGCCACGCTCACAAAGGACAGCCGTATTTTCAATATCCGCAGAAAAAAACCAACCCTCCGTATCAATTGCCGGCTAGACCTTTGCGTCATTGCCGTCCCCGCCCCGTCATTGTCGGCTCGACCGGCAATCTAGTTATTCTCCACTTCACCCCTATACTAAAACACTAATACACCTCCCGCAAAAATAAACGGAGCCAACCGGCTCCGTCATTCTCCACCGCATTCTCCATCGGTGTCAGCTGCCGCGAAATCCTATTCGCCGAATAGGTCGGAAGAGTTCCTGTATCCACAAATATAAGTTCCTGTTCCTTGTCATTCTGCCGCCATACCGGCAGCCAATCAGGTTCAAGATGACATTCCCAGCACCCAACATAGTCGCCCTTGAGTTTGTGGACACCATATTCTGCAGGAAGGCAGCCCTGTTCTTGCAGGATGTTGACGGCTG
>CAVKLO010000172.1:0-4429 GCA_963656985.1 Bulleidia sp.
AATAACTTGGTGCTTTTGCTCGTCTTTTTGGTCTAAATTCATTTGTTCTTCAGTCGTGTACCCCGGTACACTCCTTCTTTACAAACATTTTTATCCACAAAAATCCTTCACAAAAACTTACCAACTTATTTTTTCATCATCACTAAAATAGTGGTTTATAGTTTGCACCTGAACCACAGAGCCATAAACCGGTCATAGATGACATAGCCCTCCGTTTTATGATAGACAATCTCTTTATCTTCAAGAACTTTCAGAGCGGCCTTGACACTGCTGGCCCCCGGAAGCCGATGTCTCTTTATGAATTGTCCTGACAGAGGCCGTGAAACGATACCGTCTTCTGCGATCGCCTTCAGCACAGACATCTGGTTCTCCGTGAAGAACTGAACCATACTTTCATATTGAGTTTCCCGGTTCCCGAGAATGGCAGCTATGGCGGAATTGACCTGTTCCACATTGTCCACCGCGTCATATTCTTCATACAGGCGGTTCATAATGCATTGGATGTACCAGGTATGTCCCTCGAAACGTCTGTATATTTCCGCAAACGCATCCTGTGACAGTTCCCCTCCTTTCTCAAGGAAAAACTTGCGGCAGAAGTCATAATAGACGTTCTCGTCCAATGGCTTCAGCCCCATCATCTCAGTACTCTGGTAGAACGGGTGCTTGGGAGAACCGAATATTTCCGACATCAGATGATGCTTGCTGCCGGAAAAAATGAAATGGATGTGCTGGGTAAACTGGATGTAAGAGCGCAGCATAGCCTCCGTCCCGCTTTCCGGATACTCGGCAATCTGCTGGAATTCATCTATGGCGATATAAATTTCTTTTCCGCTGCCGTTCAGACAGTCGAACAGACTGCGGACGGTCGGCTCTTCCTGCTCCTGCTCGACCCTTACCGAGAAATTCGTCTCTCCGGAAACGGGATTCAGAGAAAGTACCGGACGTAATGAGCCCAGAAATCCCGCAGCTTTTTCCGCTATGGATTCATTTTTCCGGATGAAGCCGTTGATGGTCATTTCTGCAAACGCCTCCACGAAATCCCGCAGATTCTTTGTAGCAAAAATATCGAGATAAAGGCACACAGCCCCCTTGTCCTCTTCCTTCAGGTGATAGAATGTGTTTTTGATGAGCCCCGTCTTTCCTATTCTGCGAGCAGATATAAGCGTCACGTTCCTGCCGTTTCTCAGATGCGAAAGCAAGGCGGCAGTCTCTTCCAGTCTGTCACAGAAGTATTCGGGGCTTTCATATCCCTGATAAATGAACGGGTTTGCCAGTTTGCCGTTAGTCATCTTCATAGTGATGTTGTTTTTCGCGTTACAATAAAGTTGCTACATAATTCTTGTAGCGGCAAAAATGCAACAAAAAAACAACAAGCGCAAACTTTTCTGAGACGAACATATCCCGCCGTGTATGCTTCGGAAACTCTGCGACCGTATTGGACGCGGAGCGTCCGGAGACTGACCCGCAGCGACCGCAGTCACCTCGAATATACCGTGCGGCCCCCGCAGAAGACGCGGGCGACGGCGCTCGAATCGGCGGAATAAATCCAGTTCGAGACCACATTGAAGCACGGCTGCATCTTTCGGGCGTGCAGGTCCAGCAGAACAGCGTCCGCCACCTTGCCCTCGGCGATCACGCCTCCATCTATCCCGAACGCCTCCGCACCCCCGCGAGTCGCCCATTCCAGCACCTGGGAGGCGGGAGCTATGGCCGGGTCCCCGGCCAATTTCGCCAGCAGCGCCGCGAATTTGCACTCCTCGCGCATATCCAGATTGTCGTTCGAAGAGCATCCGTCCGTGCCCAGAGCGATTCTCACGCCCGAGGCGATGGCCAGCTCATAAGGGAAACGCCCGCTGCCCAGCTTCATATTCGAGCAGGGGCAGTGCACAGCGGTCACGCCGCGAGCGGCCAATATGTCCCATTCCTCGCGGTCGATGTGGATGCAGTGCGCCGCGATCACGTCCGGACCGAGAAAGCCGATGCTGTCCAGATAACGCACCGGAGTCGTCCCGTGCGCCTTCAGACAGTCCTCCACCTCCGTCACCGTCTCGGACAGGTGGATATGCAGTTTCAGCCCGTTTTCGCGGGCGAGGCCCGCCGCCATCTTCAGCCTCTCTTCGCAGACGGTGTATATCGCGTGCGGCGCCACCGCCAGAGTGATGCGCCCGCCCGTAGGGTCCTTCCACTCGCTCAGAAACCTTTTCTTCTCCTCCAGCAGGGCCAGAGGATGATTATCCATAATCGTGATTCCGATGCAGGCGCGGATGCCCGCTTCCGCCACCTCATCTATGGTCTCCTCTATGTCGAAGTACATATCGTTGAAGAACACGCTCCCGGTAGAGACCATCTCGCGCACCGCCAATGCGCTTCCTCCGCGTATGTCCGCAGCTGTGAGCTTATCCTCGTAAGGCCAGATATAGTCCTGCAGCCAGGTCTGCAGGGGCATATCGTTAGCGTAGCCGCGAAGCAGACTCATCGCCGCGTGCGTGTGCGCGTTATAGAATGCAGGCACTATCGCAAAGCCCTCGGCATCCACCGTTTCGTCCGCAGCGCTCTCCTGCGTCACCCCTTCCAGAGCGAAGCGCCCGTCCTTCATCAGCACGCACCTCCGTTCCCCGTCGAGAAGCACATTTTTCAGCAGAATACTTCCCATATCCGAAGCGTCATTCTCCGTAAAGATACCTATGCTGCTCCGCGCTCAGCTCATCGATCGAGCAGCCCCAATAGCTTATCATTCTCGAGGCGACCTCGCGGTCAATCTCCGCCGGCACCTCGCGTGTCATCGCTCCGATCTCCCTCCGCTGCCCGCGATGCTCCACGAGATAGCGCGCGCTCAGAGCCTGGATCGCGAACGACATATCCATAATCTCCGCCGGATGCCCGTCGCCCGCCGCGAGATTCACGAGCCGTCCCTCCGCGATGACATAAATCCTTCTGCCGTTCGCGAGCCGATAGCCCATAATGTTCTTTCTGGCCGCTGACGCGTCCAATGCCATATTCTTCAGTCCGGCCACGTCCACTTCCACATCGAAATGGCCCGCGTTGCAGCAGATCGCCCCGTCCTTCATCTTCAGGAAATGCTCCTTGGTGATGATGTCCTTGCAGCCCGTCACGGTGATGAAGAAATCACCCTTCTCCGCAGCTTCGGACATCTTCATTATGCTGAATCCGTCCATCACGGCCTCCATAGCCTTGATAGGGTCCACTTCTGTGACTATGACCTTGGCTCCCAGACCTTTGGCCCGCATCGCCACACCCTTTCCGCACCAGCCGTAACCGGCCACGACCACGGTCTTGCCCGCGACGATGAGGTTAGTCGTGCGGTTTATCCCGTCCCAGACCGACTGTCCCGTGCCGTAGCGGTTGTCGAACAGATGCTTGCAGTCGGCATTGTTCACCAGCATCATCGGGAAGAGAAGTTTCTTCTCGCGGTCCAGAGTCTTAAGACGAAGGATGCCCGTGGTGGTCTCCTCGCAGCCTCCTATCACGTCAGGAATAAGCTCCCTGAATTCGGAATGCATAAGGGACACAAGATCTCCTCCGTCATCGATGATGATGTTCGGCCCGGCTTCCAGCACCCTGCGTATGTGATTTTCATACTCTTCAGCGCTCGCTCCGTACCAGGCGAACACATTCAGGCCGTCGTGCACCAGAGCCGCGGCCACATCGTCCTGGGTGGAGAGGGGATTGCTGCCGGTGACGTACATCTGAGCCCCGCCTGCGGCGAGAACCTTGCACAGATAAGCCGTCTTGGCCTCCAGATGCACGGACAGAGCCACTTTCAGACCCTTGAACGGCTGCTGCCGGGAGAATTCCTCCTCAAGCCCCCGAAGCAGAGGCATATTGTGCTTTACCCACTCTATTTTCAGCGCTCCATCCTGCCGGAGCTCGGCATTTCTGATTTCGGACATATCATCTCACATTATATGGTGTCACATTCGGAAGCTGTTGCAGAGCTTCTCAGAAGAGCGTGAGCTCTTCTCCCTCTTCGGGCTCGTCATTTACATATTCCTGCGGAGGCATTTGCGGGAGGGGCTTCTGTGCGGGGCTTCCCGGAGCAGCGGCCTCATCTTCCACCGGAACCTCCAGAGGCTCGATGAAATATACTTTCTTTACATCCAGGCTGTGCACCTTTTTGCCCTTGGCCGTAAGGCCCTTTCTGGCTATGAACTCCTCTGCGCTGAAGACTTCGCTCTCGCGGTACTCCCACTTGCCTCCGAACTCCACTTTGAACTGCGGTCTCTTTTCGTCCGAGAGTTCCACAAGGTATGAGGCTTTGCCTTCGGCGATGAAGAGAGTAGGGGTGTTGTCGCTCAGGGTGAAAGAGAATCTCTTGACATAGAACGCCCCTGCCGAAGCGTCCCGGTAGAGCGCGGTGAAGACCTTGTCCGGGTCGAACTTCTCGATTCTGAGCACATCGCCTTGATAC
>CAVKLO010000173.1:0-4405 GCA_963656985.1 Bulleidia sp.
GCATAAACACGAACTTCCGAGAGCTCGAGGGCGTCCTCATTTCCCTCATAGCCCACGCCACCCGCCTGCACAGGGACGCCAATATCGAACTGGCCTGCAGCATAACTGACAAGCTCGTCAGCGAGGACAAGTCCGAGATCACCGTGGAGAAGGTGCTCGCCACCGTCTGCGACTATTTCGGCCTCACCCGGGAAGACCTGGTGTCCAAATCCCGCAAGCGCCAGATAGTTCTGGCCCGCCAGATAGCTATGTATCTGAGCAGAAACCTGGTCAGCGGCATTTCTCTCTCCGGCATCGGTTCCGGCATAGGAGGCAAGGACCACGCCACCGTCCTGTATGCCTGCACTGCGGTATCCGACCTTATGGCCACCGACCGCAACGTAAGGCAGGATGTCCAGGGTATCGAGAAGCTCCTCGCCCGCTCGGGGGACAGGAATAGGTAGAGCCTGCGTCCGGTTCAGATTTCATAATCAGGGATCACTGAAGACTCGTTCATCCCGCTTCTGCAAGTAACATTACTTCCCGGGCGGTTTATTTGTATTTCATAAAGAAATGGTTAATTTTGCGGACACTGAAAAATGACCTTTTTTATGGATTCTAAAACCGTTCTTGATATCTTCAAGCAGATAACCCGTATTCCGAGGGAATCCGGACACGAGGCCCCTATGACAGCATTCCTTCAGGAATTCGCGGCCTCCCGCTCATTGAATTGCAAAACCGACGAAACAGGAAATGTCCTCATCACGAAAGAGGCTTCTCCGGGGAAGGAAGACGTGCCTACGCTAGTCCTCCAGGGCCATCAGGATATGGTCTGCGAGAAAGTGGCGGGCTCAAGCCACGACTTCCTTAAAGACCCTGTAGATTACGTCATCGAGGACGGCTGGATGATCGCCAAGGAGACCACCCTCGGCGCGGACGACGGCATAGGCATAGCGGCCGGCCTCGCCCTTCTGGAAAGCGACCTCCCTATGGGCAGGATAGAGTGCCTCTTCACCATTTCAGAAGAGACCGGTATGGACGGCGCGATGGCTCTCGAAGAGGGCTTTTTCGACGGAAAGGTGCTCATAAACCTCGACTCCGAAGAAGAAGGGGAGTTCTGCATAGGCTGCGCCGGCGGTGTGAACACCGTAGCCCGTTTCCATTACAGCACAGAGAACTGCAGAGCCGGATGGAAACGCCTCAGCCTGAAAATAGACGGAGCCAGAGGCGGCCACAGCGGCGACGACATCGGCTTCCACAGGCTGAACACCGTGCCCGCGATGGCTTCCTTCCTTCTGGGCGAGCTTCCGTATGGCCTTCAGCTTTTCCTCATCAAGGGCGGCGGCAAGCATAACGCTCTCTCACGTGACTGCGAAGTGCATATCGCGGTTCCGGATGCCGATGCCACCATAGCGCGCTTCCTCAGCTACGGAGAAGAGAAGAAAAAGGAATACGCCGCAGACGAGCCTGATATCCGCTTCACCGCCTCCCGGGACAACTCCAACGACAAGGCCATCGACGCCTTCACCTGCGAGAATCTGCTCAGAAGCCTGACCACCTGCCCTCACGGAGTCATCACTATGAGTCCGGACATCGAAGGACTGCCGGAAACATCCACTAACCTCGCCTCCGTGCGGATGTCGGAAAAGGGAGTCATCACCGTCACCACGAGCCAGAGAAGCTCCGTCACGAGCGAGTGCCGCAAGATAGCGGCCGCCGTGGCGAAGAATTTCGCAGCCGCCGGAGCGGAATGCGAACATTTCTCAGAGTATCCGGGCTGGAAGCCGAATATGAACTCCCACGTACTGGAAGTCTGCGTGGAGTCCTACCGCAAGCTCTTTCATAAAGACCCTGTAGTCAAGGCTATACACGCCGGACTCGAGTGCGGTCTCTTCCTCGAGAAGTTCCCGGGACTGGATATGATTTCATTCGGCCCTACCCTGAAGGGCGTGCACGCTCCGGGCGAAAGGATGGATCTGAAATCACTGGATATGTTCGTAGCCCATCTCACTGATGTAGTATGCAATTACAGATAGCTCCGTCCATACTTGCAGCAGATTTTCTGAATCTGGAAAAAGATATCCGCATCCTCGATGAGGTTGCGGATATAATTCATCTCGATGTGATGGACGGCACCCTCGTGCCTAACATCTCCTTCGGTTTCCCCGTCATCGAACCCATAGCGAAGATAAGCTCCAAGCCTCTGGACGCCCATCTTATGATAGTGCATCCGGAAAAGTATTTCGAAAGGTTCGCCTCCTGCGGCATCGATATGCTCAGTTTCCATCTCGAAGCTGCGCAAAGGGACGGCACCGACCCTTGCGAACTGCTCGCCGCCATCCGGAGCCTGGGTATGAAAGCCGGCCTGGTCTTCAACCCGGATATGCCGCTCGAAAACGTCTATCCGTACATCGAAAGCGCTGATTTTCTCGTACTTATGTCCGTCTTCGCCGGCTTCGGCGGCCAGTCGTTCATCGAAAGGAGCTACTCCAGACTCGCAGGCCTGAAGCGCGAAGTGTCCGTCAGGAATCCGCAGTGTCTCGTCGAGGTGGACGGCGGCGTGACGCCGTCCAATTCCGCCCGTCTCCGCTCCCTTGGTGCTGACATTCTCGTCGCAGGAAGCTCAGTCTTCCTCAGCGGCGACCCGCGCGGCACCATCGCCGCCCTCCGCTGCCCGTGAACCCTTCCGGTTCAGTCGCCGGAACATATGGGCATTGAATTACTCATCGAGGCTGGAGCGGCTTTCCGGTTCAGTCGCCGGGCGTGCGCCGGAACATATGAGCATTGAAATACTCGTCGAGGCGCTCGCGGCCTTCAGGAGTCCGGAGCAGCTCCACAGAAGTTTCGATATACCCGCAGAGCTTCTCCAGAGCCGCTTCGGGAGAGTATCTGCGCCCGGTCAGAAGCGCGAGCGAAGTCGGATTCGGAATGTCCGGGGGGAACACGGTCTGGTTCAGATTCAGCCCCACGCCGATGATGCTCGCCGCCACATCATCCCCCTCCAGAATGTTCTCGATCAGAATCCCGCAGATTTTCAGCTCCCCCACATAGATGTCATTCGGCCATTTTATCCGTGAGATGACCCCTTCGGAGGCGAGGAACTCGCGCAGCGCAAAAGTGATCGTCTCCGTGAGCAGCAGCGCATCCCGAGCCTTGAGAGGGGACTCGGGCGTGAACTTCAGCAGCAGAGTGAAAGTGAGATTCTCGCCCGTGGCGCTGTGCCATTTGTGGTCAGCCTGCCCGCGTCCGGCGCTCTGGCTCCACGCGGCGGTGACTGACAGATTGTCAAGCTGCGAAATCCGCCTTCTGACCTCGCTGTTAGTGGAATCCAGGCACTTATGCCAGAGTATTCGTACTGCCATTTTATTTGGTTGAATTTTTGTATTATCTTTGTGTGCAAAAATAAAACATAAATCAGAATAATGATTACACACGACCTCCGCGTCATCGCCGATGCCATTCAGGAGAAAAAGGGGCAGAATGTCATTTCTCTGGACCTCAGACCATCAGGTTCAGCCATAGCTGACCATTTCGTAATCGCTAACGGTGACTCCACCACGAATGTCGCGGCCATAGCGGACAATATCATCAAGAAGACCCGTGAAGAGCTCGGACGCAAGCCGCTGCGCACCCAGGGTCTCGAGAACAATTTCTGGATCATTCTCGACTACGGGAACATAGTGATCCACGTTTTTCTGACCGAGTATCGCGAATTCTACCGTCTGGAAGACCTCTGGGCCGACGCCCCGAAGAAAGTCTGGAAAGAGCGCAGAATCCCGCGCAAGGCTGAAAAGGAGCAGTGACGGAAAAGACAGGAAAGCCTCGCAAGGCTGAAAGGGAGCAGTAGCGGAAATGGCAAGGCCCGGAGCTGTGACCGAAGTAGCCGGAGAAAGGCTTGACGAAGACTGAAGACAACGAATAGAAAAAGCTTATGGCTGATAATACCGATAATACTGAAAATAGGGACCCGAAAAAACCGGGAAGGAAAATCGTCCGGGTCCGTCTGAACATATCCTGGCTCTACATCCTCCTGATAGGAGCTATCCTGTGGATGCTTCTGGGCGGCAACGGCCCGGCTCCTCAGAAAATCGAGTGGGCGGAAGTGCAGGAGATGATAGCGGCCGGCGACGTTAAGGAAATACACTTCATACGGAACGACTTCAAGGGCAACGTGACCATCCGTCCGGACCGCATAGCCAAATATGCGGGCAAATTCGCCGGCGGACAGGTTCCCGAGAAGTCCCCTCATTTCATTTTCCTGGTTTCCGGGAAGTTCGACGCCGAGAAGGAATTCGGCGAGCTGAACGCGGCCCTGCCTGTGGAATCCCGTGCCAAGATAGTGATGGAGAACGACTCCAAAGTCTGGAGCAACATCTTCGAATGGATAATGTTCCCTCTGCTCCTCATACTTATGTGGGTGTGGATG
>CAVKLO010000174.1:0-4382 GCA_963656985.1 Bulleidia sp.
GGGGATGGATATGATTCCGGCTTATATCCGCAGCGCCTCGAAGCAGGGGATGCTCGAGATGGCTATAGTGGAGAACATCCAGAGGGAGAATCTCGACCCCATCGAGACCGCGCTGAGCTATCAGAGGCTCATCGACGAGTGCGACCTGACCCAGGAGCAGATGGCGCTCCGCGTCGGCAAGAAGAGGGCTTCCATCACGAACAGCCTCCGCCTGCTGAGGCTTCCGGACAAGGTGCAGCACGACCTCAAGGTGGGGCTGCTGAGCGTGGGACACGCGAAGGTGATTCTGGGAGTGGAGGACCCGGTCCTGCAGCAGAATCTCTGCGACCTGGTCATCAGGGAAGACCTCTCGGTGCGTCAGCTTGAGGAGAGACTGAAAGCCCGCACCGGTCCCGAGAATAAGAAGGAAAACGGTGACGCCCAGAAACTTCCGGACGAGTATTACAAGATGCTCGAACATATCGGAAAATATTTCGGAGACAGGATTTCCCTGAAGCGCAGCGCTTCCGGGAAAGGCAGTATGACCGTGAAGTTCAACTCCGATGCCGAGGTGCGCGGATTTATCGAGGCGATGGAAAAGGCCGGGCTGTGATGAAGTTTCCGAAGTTCATAGCCGCTGTCCTGCTGCTTCTGGCGCTCGCCGCCGCTCCGCTGCGGGGACAGTTCAAGACCGAGGCCTTCTCGAACGGCTTCGGCTCTTCCGGGGACGTCTCTCCGGAAGACTCCACGGAAAATCTTTTCTCCTTCAGGGAATTCTTCGCGGGGATGGGCCATAAGCGGGAGCTGAAGCCGGGTACTCTCTTCGCGGGTTCCGTGATGATGATAGGGTCGCAGCAGATCTACGAACGGAAGTATTGGAAGCTGCCGGTCATATACGGAGGACTGGCGGCCACCGTGGCCGGAGGCGTTCTGAACCGCACCGTATGGGACAGGCCCGAAATCAGCAACTGGTGCTTCGCTGCGGCGGGACTCGTGTATTGGGGGACTCTGCTGGACGGAGTCGTGAACTACCCGACCGACAATCCCCATCATCCCGGCAAGGCCGCCCTCTACTCCGTGCTATGCCCGGGGCTCGGACAGGCCTATAACGGGGAATACTGGAAGATTCCCGTCTATTGGGGCTGCCTGATAGGTTCGGCCCATTATCTGAACCTTAACCAGATGAACTACAAGAGGTACAAGCGCATCTACCGGGAGATTGCAGACCCGGACAGCGGCTACAGCGGAAGCATCACTTCGGAGACGGCCGTATATTACAGAGACATATACAGACGATACAGGGACTACTCCATCCTCGCACTCGCGGCGTTCTATCTCCTCCAGGCGGTGGATGCCAACGTGTTCGCGTTTATGCAGGACTTCGAAGTGAACGACGACTTGACGATGAGGATAAGTCCTTCGGTAATAACCCCCGACACGGCTCTCGCACTGCATCCGGCGGCACCTTCCGCAGTGGGGCTGAGCCTGGGAATCAGATTCTGATGAAGAAATATGCAATATTGGCTGCGGCCCTTCTCCTTATGCTGCCGCTTTGTCAGGAGTCGCGTGCGCAGAGCGTAGGCGCACGCCGCCGCGCTCTTCAGGAAAACGAGCGGCTGAAGCAGCTGACGGACTCGCTCAGAAGAGAATTGGACAGCTGCCGTCTGCAGCTGGCCCGTTTCGACTCACTCGCGGCGGAGATGATGGAAGTGTATGAGGACGAGAAGGTTGTGGTCGCGAAGGAGCGGCCCGAGGTTTCAACTGACAGTCTGCTGAGCATCTGGTATCTGCAGCGCAGGATGCGGGAGGACGCGGAGACGGAGAGCTACGATATGGATTCCGTGCGCTTCTCCACGGATTTGCCCGACTCGGTGCTCGTCGCGCGGCTGACGAAGATGAATTCATACATCACGCTGCCGTTCAACGAAACGGTGAAAAGCTATATGGTGCTGTATTCCGAGAAGATGCCGAAGAAGATGTCGGCGATTCTGGGTCTGAGCACCTACTATTTCCCCATCTTCGAGGAGGTTTTCGCGAAGTACGGTCTGCCGCTGGAGCTGAAGTATATGGCCGTCGTGGAGTCGGCTCTGAATCCGACCGCATACTCGCGGGCCGGAGCGAGGGGACCCTGGCAGTTCATCTATTCGACGGCACGCAATTATGGTCTGAAAATCAACTCGTTCGTGGACGAGCGGATGGATGTGGAGAAGGCTACGGATGCGGCGGCGCGTTATCTGTCCGACGCCTACCGGATTTTCGGAGACTGGGCGCTCGCGATTTCCTCCTATAACTGCGGAGCGGGAAATGTGAACAAGGCCATCCGCCGCAGCGGAGGCAAAAAGGATTTCTGGTCCGTCTATCCTTACCTTCCGCGCGAGACCCGAGGCTATATGCCGGCCTTCGTGGGAGCTATGTACGCTATGACCTATTACCGCGAGTACGGGCTGGTCCCGGACGAGTGCTCTCTGCCGGCGGCCTGCGACACTTTCCTTATACACCGGAACTTGCACTTCGATCAGATAAGCGAGATCGTCGGAGTTCCGACTCAGACTCTGAAGAATCTGAATCCCGAATATATGAACGGCATCATCCCCGGGAACAGCGGAGACTGCGTCCTGAGGCTTCCGTACAACTATTCCGGCGCATTCATCGAGCGGGAGGACACCCTCTACGCGCACCGGGCCTCGGAGCTGCTGAGCGAGAAGGTGATGAAGGAGGTCAGGGAGGGAACCTCGAACAGGATAGTGTACCGCGTGAAGAGCGGGGACTATCTGGGCAAGATTGCCCGCAAGTACCACGTGAGCGTGGCCCAGATCAAAAAGTGGAACGGCCTGCGCAGCGACAAGCTCAGCATCGGCCAGGTGCTCTACAT
Organism: Bulleidia sp.; assembly: GCA_963656985.1. Lineage (GTDB taxonomy): Bacteria > Bacteroidota > Bacteroidia > Bacteroidales > UBA932 > Cryptobacteroides. The sequence goes on from CAVKLO010000174.1 coordinate 2,852, forward strand.
CCACCCGAGGTAGAAAACCGGCATCGCCTGGAGTCCCGCATCCGCCCGAGGTAATGATGATGCCGGACTGACTCGTCCTAATTTTTCTTTACAGATTTTGGGCCGTCATTTTGTTCATACTTTTTGATTGTTTCCAAGATAGGCCACTCGAGTGGTAGGCGAACTTTGCGTCAAGGCCGCCGCAGGTGCTTGTCTTGGCCTTGACGGACAGTGAGGCTACCGGTACCTTTGCCTCTCTTGGGAACATTCAATTCTTCATTTAATTCGCTGCGGATGTCCTGCATCCACTTGTCAAATCTGCGATAACAGTCGCAACCTGTTCAGGCCTGTTGCCCTTATAGTAGTTCTTCCACACTTTCTTCTGCTCCCCAGTCTCCGTGTATGCCTGCTCAGGTGTCTTGTAATCAAGACTAAGATGAGGCCTGCGTGTGTTGTATATATTTATCACCTCTGCAACTCTCTTATAGGCATCCTCCATCCCGATGAAGTGATCGTCATACAGCCACTCTGTCTTCAATATGCCGTTTACGCGTTCTGCGATTGCATTGTCACGCGGATCTCCGCTCTGCGTCATGCTGATTTCAATCCCGTTATCCTGCAATAGCTTCACATACTTCTCGCAGCAGTATTGACAGCCCCTATCCGAGTGATGAATAAGACCTTTCAGGCTACATCCTGCATTCCTTATGGCCATCTGCAATGCTTCGATCGTATACTGAGCATGAAGACTTGGAGACAAGCACCATCCCATTATCTTCTTCGAATATGCATCTGTCACCAGATGCAAATACACAAAGCCGGATTCGGTCTCGATGTAGGTGATATCGCTCACCCATACCTGATTGGCGGCTGTCAGAACCAAATCTTTCACAAGATTTGGGAACCTGTGCAGCCAAGACTCACTCCACGTTGTACGTACAGTTCTTCTGCGGCGATGCACTTTGAGATGATACTTGTCGAGTATGTCAAACAACCTGTCCCTTCCTATCCCTCCGGGCAGACGCTTATTCAATTCCTTCCACAGCTTCCTGCCTCCAATCCTACCCATGTCCCTTCTGTATTCTTCTACCACCTCGACGATTATGCCTTCTTCTGCACACTCTTGATATTGGTAGTTAAGTCTCTGATAGTAAGATTGTCTGGTTTTGCCAAGCAGCGCACATATTGCATCTACCGACATCTTCGGCAACAATATGCGAAGCTTACATACTACTTGGCACCAGATTTTTTTCTTATATCAACCCCCAGCTCTTCTTCTGCCACTTCAACCATCGTCTTATACGCCAATGATTTCAGCTTCTCCGCCTTCAATTCCTTCTCCAGCTGGCATACTTTTGCCTCTAAAGTGCGCTCTCTGAGCGTCTTATCCGAAGCTTGCTCTATTCTCTGTTTCATCTCGATGAACTGCTTTTGGCTTGTGTTTGAAAGTCCAAATTTAGTCATCCATCTTGATATTGTGCAATGCCCCATCCCATAGTAAGCGTCCACTTCTCCAACCCATTGATTCTCAATAGGCGATTAGGTGAAGTTT
>CAVKLO010000175.1:0-4374 GCA_963656985.1 Bulleidia sp.
GCAGTATAACCGTCTGCTGCAGCAGCGCAACCGTCTGCTCAAACAGCAGACTGTGGATGCGGCAGTATTGGACGCGTTCGACGCGTCCCTCTCCAGACTCGCGGCTCCGATCGGCGCACGCCGGCGGGAGTTCGCCTCAGAGCTGCTTCCGGCGGTCCGGAGCTACTACGGCAGACTCTCCGGCGGAGTCGAGGAAGTCTCGCTCGAGTACGTCTCCGATCTCGACAGGATGAGCGCGGAGGAGCTTTTCGCCGCCTCGCGCGAGAAGGATCTGGCGCTGCGCTACACCTGCGCGGGCATCCAGAGGGACGATTTCCTCTTCACCCTCGACGGCCATCCGATACGTCGCTGCGGCTCCCAGGGCCAGCAGAAATCCTTTCTGGTCTCACTGAAGTTCGCCCAATACGAACTTATGTCCGCCCGCTGCGGCTTCGCTCCCCTGCTGCTGCTCGACGACCTTTTCGACAAGCTCGACACCAAACGCGTGGCGAACCTGCTGGAGATGGTCGCCAGCTCCGATTTCGGCCAGATCTTCCTCACGGACAGCAACAAGACGCGCATCAGCGGCATCGTCGACGCTCTGACCTCCGAACGCTCCTACTTCGAATGCTCGGGGGGCGCATTCACCCGAATCTGACGCTCCCGCGTCCAATCCCTCCCCTCTTATGCCTGAAACCAGCCGCATACACCGCAAGAAACCTCTTTCTATGGAAGAGGTGGTGGAACTTTTCATAAAGGACCTGCGTCTCTCCGCAGGCCTCAACGCCCAGTGCGTGTTCAGGGCCTGGGACAAAGCCTCGGGAGCGGAGCGATACACGGTCCGGCGCTTTTTCCGAGGCGGAAAACTCTACATCACTCTTAATTCCTCCGCCCTGCGCAATATGCTCTTCCTGCAGAGGGCCGCACTCACGGATAAAATCAACATCCTCCTCCGCCAGGACCCGCTCTTCACGAAGAATGACCCCAAGGCTCCGCTGGTAAAAGAGATAATACTGAAATGAAAAGGGCGGCCCCGTTCCGGAGCCGCCCTTTTCAGTGCTGAATACCGCCCGAGACTTAGTTTATCATAATCGCGGCGATGAGCGAAAGGATGGCGTAGAACTCCGGGAGGGCGCAGTAGATGATGGTGTTCACCATCACGTTGTGACCCTGGCTGATGTTCACGATACCGTTGGCGCACACCTGACCCTGACGGATGGCGGAGAAAAGGCAGACGATACCCACGCCCAGACCCACACAGAAGTACATAGGGCCGTTCGCGGTGATGTCGCCGCCGAGCCAGAGCACGAACGCGAGGAAGCCGTAAAGGCCCTGCGTGGCCGGGATGGCCGAGAGAATCATATACTGTGAAGACTGCTCGGGGTTCTTTTTGAGCGCGCCTTCAGCGGCATTTCCCGCGATGGTGGTGCCGAATGCCGAACCGATGCCCGCAAGGGCGAACATCAGTCCGAGACCGAGATAAGCTAAAATTGCGTTTAACATAATCGATGGATTTTATTTGTTTCTTTATTTTTTCAACGGATTGTATTTAAGTCCCGATCCCTCGTAGCCCGCATTCTTGAAGAATTCCAGGAAGTTGAGTCGGAGAGGATGCACGAACGCTCCGAGACAGCTCATAGCCAGATTCAGGGCGTGGCCCACGATGAGAATCAGCACGAACGGAACCCACTGCCAGGTAGGGTCGTCGCCCTTCACCAGATTCGCCATAAGGTTGAAGGTGGCTCCGAGCATACCTCCGGAAAGTCCCAGAGCGTAGAGACGGATGTAGCTCAACACGTCGCTCATAAGGCCCGAGGCCATCTGATAGGTGTCCCAGACTCCCAGGCCCACATTCGCGAGAGGGTTGCGCCCCCATCTGTTCAGCAGGAAGATGCCCGTGGCCGACACGGCGGCTATGCCTATCACCGTCCACTTGATGGCCGACTCGGAAAGCGCTCCGAACATAGAGACGAAGGCCACGAGGACCGCTCCGACGATGAGTACCGTCCATCCCAGAGTGGAGAGGCAGTTCTTGAGGCCGTCCCTCCGTATGGCCCAGATGCTCTTCACTATCATAGCCAGACTTATGTGCAGGACGCCTATGATGAGGGAAAGCACCATCTGAAGAGAATAGTGCGAAACGCCCTCGGGTATGGCCGCCACCGCCGCATCGCCCCTCACCCAGCTGACGCCTTCGGGAGCGAATACGAGTTCGCCGGTGAGGATTATGGACTTGTACCAGTCCGGTATCCAGCTGACCTCGTAGAGACTCACGCCGAAGAAGCCGCCCATCACCAGGCCGACGGCCACCGTGCCGAAGCCCAGAATGGTCACGAGCGAATGCATCTTGGAGAGAGAGCCGGAACTCTTTTTAAGAAGCTGTCCTATGATGATTAGAAGTATTCCGTAGCCGGCGTCTCCCATACACATCGAGAAGAAGAGCAGGAAGAATATGCTGAGGAATACCGTAGGGTCGAATTCATTATAGACAGGCAGGCCGTACATACCCGTGAGGACTTCGAAAGGCCGGCTGAAGGAGTTGTTCTTCAGCTGGATAGGAGGGTTGTCCTCCACAGTGGCCGCTTCCGCGACATAGACCAGGTCCATCGCGTCGAACTCGGCCCGGAGCCTTTCGTCCTCTTCCACCGGAGCGAAACCGGTGTACTGCGTTATGTAGCCTTCCGCTGCGCTGCCGCCGGTCTTGGAGGCGAGATATATCTCAAGCTCGGAGAGAAGTGCGTCATACTGCTCCCGCATAGCCGGAAGTTCCGACTTGGCGGCAAGAAGCTCGGATGAGCGCTGCCGCAGGGAGGCGTCGAGAGAGGCCAGGATTGCACGGGCCTCCGCAGCCGTGCCGGCGGGACGTGCGCATTCGGTCGCCGGGAAGCTGTAGTCGGGCGCGTCGCTGACCGTGACGAAGTAGGTTTTACCCTCGGAAGATGAGATTTTCACGAGCGGGCAGAGATTCTCCCAGGCAGGGTCGAAGCTCTTGTCGTACACGCTGTAGAATCGGAAGGTGCAGCCGTTCTTGCGCTCGAGGGACTCGATGCGCTTCAGGTCGAAGTCACCCCAAGGCTCGCGCAGGGCGAGTTCCTTCTTCCAGAGGGCTATTTTCTCCAGGATGGCGGCATAGTCGGGATCTTTCGCGAAGTCCTCCTTCTCGATCCGGGCCATCTTCTTCTTCAGGGCTTCGGAGCGCGAGAGAAGCTCGGCGGAATGCTCGTCCACGGGTTTCGAGGAACGGCTTATGTCCACCACTCCCGTCTCGGCAAGCTTATCGAGGAATCCTTCAGAGGCTGAACTCAGCAGAATGAAGGAGTATTTGGTCATTTTGTCTATCATAACTGCTGCTCCTCCTCTTCTTCTGCGGCGTGACGGGTCTTGACTATCTTCGAAGCCGCCTTAGACAGATTCTCCTCGTCTTCCATAAACCGCTTGATCTTCAGTATGGCTTCCTGATACCCGGGTATCTGGACTTTCTCGTAGAGATTCACCTTCTGGGTGGTCTTCTTGCGGTTAAAGTCCAGAATGCGGCGCTTCTCGGCATAGACCTCGGATTCGATTCCCAGACGGCTCAGTTCCTTGAGTACGCTCACCCCGTCGGGATACCACGCGGGTTTGACGAAGGCGTTGAACGGCTTTATCTCATAGTGGATTTCCTTAAGCTCGGGGGTCCTCACTCCCGCCACCTTCACCGTGGCCAGATCCACATCCGTGATGCTTATCAGACCCGGCTCGAATTCGTTCCACAGGGCCGCGAGGTAATCGTATTTCTTCAGCTGTGCCTCAAGTTCCCCAATAAGCCGCTCGGACTTCCTCTTCGCGTCAAGCACGCTGGCACGCAGGGCGGACTCCTTGTTCTTCAGGGTCGGGAGAGCCGTCAGGCGCATCTTCAGCTGCGTCTGCATCTGAGTCAACGAGGTCTTATTATACTGGAATTTTATAGCCATAGCTTAATCCTTGACAGGCCAATATTTGTCGATGAACTTCTGCTTGATGCCCGTCTCGGCCTTGGAGAAGTATTTGGCGAACAGCTCCCAGGCGGTGTCGAGCATCTCGTTTATGCTGATGTTCACGTCGATGGAGAGCAGTCGCGTGGCGTACTCCTTGGCATAGTCGAGGCAGCGCAGGTCGTAGTCCGAAAGGTCGAAGCCGTTCTCGAGCTTCGTCTTGGCGTTCTTCGCGTCAGCGTACAGTCGCACGCCGGCGTTCATCACCTGGCTGTGGTCGTCGCGGGTCTTTTTCCCCTGGACGTGCTGCTTAAGTCGGGAAAGGGAGCGGAACGGGTCCACGATGACCTTTCCGGAGTCGGAGTCGGCGCGCAGGAAGAGCTGACCCTCGGTGATGTAGCCGGTGTTGTCCGGAATGGCGTGGGTGATGTCCCCGTCATTCAGG
>CAVKLO010000176.1:0-4373 GCA_963656985.1 Bulleidia sp.
GGCCGCAAGGCCGCGTGGGGGCCTCCTCTATCGGAGTACCTTGTCCAGATGCTTTCTGAGGGCTTTCTCGCCGTCGAGCTTGTCCGTCATAATCTCCCCGTCCACGATCATATAGCTGGAAGGCAGACTGGTCACGTTGTAGAGCGACGTGGCGATGCCGGTGTTGTCGAAGAGGTTTATCCACTCGAGCTGCTGGTTCTTCACTACGCTGGCCCAGAGCGGCTTGTCCGAGCCGACCGCGACTGCGACGACCTGTAGCCCTCGGCCGCGGTAGTCTTCGTAGAGCGGCCGGAGCACGTCAGTGTTGAACAGCTTCTGGGCGGCATCGGCAGGATTCCAGAAATACAGGATGACGGCCTTGGAGTCCACATCGCTGAGCGTGACCTTCTTTCCCTCGGTGTCCGGCAGCGTGAAATCCGGATAGCCGAGTTCCTTTGCGGTACTCACGCGCGCATTCAGGCTGAGTATCTGCTCGCGCCTTTCGGTCTCCCGCTCCAGAGCCTTGACGTATTTCGAGTCCGGATAGAGCTTCGACAGGGAATCAGTCACGTTCCTGAAATGCAGAGCGTCCGTAGTCTGGCTGAAAATAGGAAACTCGGAGTTGAGATTCTGATAGAGAACGGGTATGCAGGTAAGCGACCCCGTATGCTCCATTATGTATTTCACGCATTTGCGGTAATAGGCGATATAGAGCTTCGACAGCTCCTCGCTCGTGCCCGCCGAAGACATCTGCGCGGCGAAGTCGCGGAATTCGTTCTCGATCCCGATCAGCGCGGTGCTCTCATCGGAGCCTTCCACGCTGCAGTGGCCGAGAGTGTCGGTGCTGACCTTCACCGCATCGCCGCAGCTGAGAAGGAGCGATGCGATCTTCGTGTCCTTATAGAAAAGATACACGAACTCGGGCTGCTCCGGCTCGAGCCCGACCCGGCCCGCGAAGTGTCCGGCAGCATCAGTCTTCAGAGTGTCGAGAGTCGTGTAAGTGTTCATATTCAGCAGCTTGACCACGACATCCTTCCCGGGAGCTCCGGCAAGCGTACCTTCTATCTTAGCCTCATTGCGGCCGCAGGAGGCTGCGGCCAATGCGGCAAGCCCCACCAGGGCTGCAGTTCTAAAGATTCTCATATTTTCTTAAAATGGATTCGGCGACAGCTTTCTTTTCTTCATCCGTGACGACCGGTCTTGTCTTGCGGAAATCCAGATCCCCTTCGGTCTGAAGCGGCACGAGGTGGATATGAGTATGCGGGACCTCCATCCCGAGCACCGCGACTCCTACCCTTTTGCAAGGCACTGCGGCCTTCAGGGCGATGGCGACCTTGCGTGCGAACGCCCACAGGCCTTCATAGGTCTTCTCGTCGAGATGGAAGATGTAGTCGTCCTCCACGTGCTTCGGAATCACGAGAGTGTGACCCTTGGCGAGGGGGCTGGCATCAAGGAAAGCATAATAATCCTCATTCTCCGCAACCTTGTACGAAGGGATTTCGCCGTTGGCGATCCGGGTGAAAACAGTGGCCATATGTATATTAAAGGGATATCTCCAGAATCTTGAACTTCATAATGCCCGAAGGGACCTTCGCTTCCACGGTCTCTCCCGCCTTGTGGCCGAGAAGAGCCTGTGCGATAGGAGTGGTGGAGGCGAGCTTTCCCTTGCTGAAGTCAGCTTCGGTCTCACCCACGATGGTGAACTCCATAACCCGCTTCAGCGAGAGATTCTCCACCTTTACGCGGTTCATAATCCGGACCTTTTCGGTGCCTATCAGCGACTCGTCGATCACCTTGGCGTTAGCCACGAGATTCTTGAGTTTGGCTATTCTGACTTCGAGAAGGCCCTGTGCCTCTCTGGCTGCGTCATATTCCGCATTTTCCGAGAGGTCGCCCTTTTCCCGAGCTTCCGCAATCGCCGCCGAGATGACCGGGCGCTGCGCGAGCGCGTCGGAGAGTTCCTTCTTCAACTTTTCGAGACCTTCAGCGGTCATATAATGTACTTCTGCCATAACAAGTGCAATAAAAATAACTGGCAATCTCCTCTCTCGGGAGCCTTACCAATTAACCTTTAAACTAATAACTAAAAAACGTGAGTCCTGTCTGCACGACAGAACCCTTCGACACCGCAAATATACGAAGAATTTTCAGAGAGAGAAAATATACTTGGGGGATGATGAATAATAATCCGGGATTACTTAATTTTGCGCTCTGAAATAAGCAGAGGCAGGATGGATACACTCACACAGTTTCCCCTCGGGGCGTGGAGCGGGCAGCGTACCCCGTTCTACTGCTATGACGCGGACCTGCTGCGCAGGACTCTCGCCGAGGCGCTCCGCTGCGCTTCGGCACACGGGGGATTCAGGCTCCATTATGCCATAAAGGCTAACTTCAACCCCCGCATCCTCAGCATCATAGCCGCATCCGGGATAGGTGCGGACTGCGTCAGCGGAGGTGAGATCGCGGCGGCCTTGCGTGCCGGCTTCCCCCCGGAGGACATCTTCTTCGCGGGAGTGGGCAAGCGTGACGACGAGATTGCTTTTGCTTTGCGCAGCGGCATAGGCCGCTTCAATGTCGAGTCCTTCGAAGAGCTGGAGGTCATAGAGGAAATAGCGTCCCGGACGGGCAGCGTCGCGCCTGTGAGTTTCCGTGTAAACCCTGACGTGGGGGCCCATACCCTCGCCGGAATCACCACCGGGCTCGCGGAGAACAAATTCGGAATAGAATGGGAACGTATCCCGGAGGCTATACGGAAAGCCCTGAGCCTCACCCATATCAGCTTTCTCGGCCTGCATTTCCATATCGGCTCGCAGATTCTGGATATGGCAGATTTCGAAGCTCTCTGCAGACGTTACGGAGAGATAGCCCGGATTCTGGAGAGTGAGGGACTTCCGATTGGGGACATAAATGTAGGGGGAGGTCTCGGGATAGATTACGCCCACCCTTGCGAGCATCCTATGGCAGATTTCGAAAGCTATTTCGGGACCTACGCCAAAGTGCTCAAGCGCCGTCCGGAGCAGACGGTTCATTTCGAGCTCGGCCGCAGCATCGTAGGGCCGTGCGGCACTCTCATTTCCCGCGTACTCTATGTCAAGCGGGGTCACAGCAGGGATTTCGTCATCATCGACGGCAGTATGACCGAGCTCATCCGTCCAGCCCTCTATCACGCGAAGCAGCAGATAGAGAACCTCTCCTCGGATGAGGCTCCCCTGACCTACGATGTGGTGGGTCCTGTATGTGAAAGTTCTGACGTCTTCGGCAAGGATGTGCGTCTGCGCCGATGCCACAGAGGGGATTTCATAGCGGTGAGAAGTTCTGGGGCCTATGGGGAGTCGATGGCTTCCGGCTATAACTGCCACCCTCTTCCGCCATCTGTATTTATAAATGAATGAATTATGACAGCAGCTATAGTCGGTGCAAGCGGCGCAGTCGGACAGGAGTTCCTGCGCGTGCTGGAGGAAAGGGATTTTCCTGCAGATGAAATCAGACTTTTCGGTTCCGCGCGCAGTGCGGGACGCTCTTATATGTTCCGGGGGAAATCTCTCACGGTAAAGGAACTCAGGCATAACGACGATTTCCGGGGCGTGGACTTCGCATTCACTTCCGCCGGAGCGGGAGTCTCCCGGGAGTTCGCGGAGACGATAACCCGCTACGGAGCCATAATGATAGATAACTCCAGCGCCTTCCGTATGGACGAGGATGTGCCTCTGGTCGTACCGGAGGCTAATCCCGAGGATGCCCTGAACCGTCCCCGGGGCATCATCGCGAACCCTAACTGCACTACCATACAGATGGTGGTCGCCCTTATGGCGATAGAGAGGATTTCGCATATCCGCCGCGTCCGCGTCTCCACCTATCAGGCGGCGAGCGGAGCCGGAGCGCAGGCTATGTCCGAGCTGGAACAGCAGTACCGCCAGCTGCTTGCGGGCGAAGAGGTCAAGGTCGAGAAATTCCCTTATCAGCTGGCTTATAACCTTATCCCCCAGATAGACGTGTTCACCGATAACGGCTACACGAAGGAGGAGATGAAGATGTATAACGAGACCCGCAAGATAATGCACAGCGACATCCGCGTCAGCGCCACCTGCGTGAGGGTTCCGGCACTGCGCAGCCATTCGGAGAGCATCTGGCTGGAGACTGAGCGGCCGGTGAGCGTCGAGCGGGCCCGTGAGGCTTTCGCGGCGGCTCCGGGAGTCGTCCTGATGGACGAACCCGCCCTCAAGCAGTACCCGATGCCTCTGTATCTTGCCGGCAAAGACCCGGTCTATGTAGGCCGCATCCGCAAGGACCTGACCGACGATTGCGGCCTGGCGTTCTGGATTGTAGGCGACCAGATCCGCAAGGGCGCCGCCCTCAACGCGGTCCAGATAGCCGAGTATCTCATCTCCCGCTGA
>CAVKLO010000177.1:0-4369 GCA_963656985.1 Bulleidia sp.
TTGGCGCCCTGGGCGCCGTAGATGGCGGTGGCGGAGGCATCCTTGAGGATTTCCATAGTGAGGATGTCGTTCGGATTTATGGTGGCGAGCGGCGAGATGGTGGAAACCTTGCCGTTGCCGAGGCTCCCGAGGCCGAAGTCGCTGCCGGAGTTGCCGCCGCCCTGCACGATGACGCCGTCGATCACGTAGAGAGGCTCGGCGTTAGCGTTTACGGTAGCCTGTCCGCGGACGCGGATGGAAGAGGAGGAACCCGGAGCTCCGGAAGTCTGCACGGCGGATACGCCGGCCGCGCGGCCCTGGAGTGACTGGTCGAGGTTCGTGATGATGGATCCCTTGAGGTCCGATTCCTTCATCGATACGGAAGCGCCGGAAAGGTCGCTCTTCTTCATCGTACCGTATCCGACCACTACGACCTCATCGAGGAATTCGTTGTCCTCTTCGAGGGTGATGATGAAGTTTGTCTGTTCCCCCACAGTGACCGTCTGTGTGGTGTAGCCTACTGACGAAATCTCGATCACCGCCCCCTTCCTTACAGAGAGGGAGAAACGGCCGTCGAAATCGGTCACAGTACCGTTAGTGGTGCCTTTCTCAATGACGCTGGCCGAGATGACCGGACCGGTCTGGTCACTCACCGTTCCGGTAATGGGGATCAGCTGAGCCATCGCGCTGACACTTATCAGAAGCATCAGCAGGCACGAAAGCAGTTTACTTTTCATACTGTCGATTGTTTAGCATATAATTGGTTGTTGAATAGTATCTTCAGTTTCAGTGTTTCCGGGCTATCATTCAATCTGCAAAGTTAGACCCGGGCGGAAAGCTAAACAAATACTTTTTTATCCATTAATGGTATGATGATGCTCCGGCTGCGGAGGAATCGGGTTTTTATGATATCTTTGTTCCGTCGGAAACCGAAACCATAATACCGATTTATACATATCTGAAGACAACACTGAAACTCGCGGCCCTTTCGGCACTGGCTCTGGTGTCCTGCAGCCGCAATTCCGTAACCGTCTCCCACCCCGACGGCAAGACGAGGGTGGAAGTTTATTCCGAGAACGTGCTCAGGGTCTCCTCAGTCCCTTCGGGCGCGGACTTCACGGACGGGAAATCCCTGATGGCCCTGCCATCACAGAAGAAAGTAAAGGCAAAAATCACGGAAGATGATACTTTCGTGACCGTCTCCGCCCCGGGAATCACCGCGAAGGTGAGCCGCGCGGACGGCCGGGTGAGCTTCTTCCGTCCGGACGGGACTCCGCTCACGAGCGAGAACGGCAGAAGCTTCAGGCCTATAACGGTGGACGGAAGCTCGGCCTGGACCGTGAGCCAGAGCTTCGACTCCCCCGCCGACGAGGCCTTCTTCGGTCTGGGTCAGCATCAGGCTGACGAGTGGAACTACAAGGGACGCAATGAGGAGCTGTATCAGTACAATACGAAAATCTCCCTTCCTTTCATAGTGTCCTCTAAACGCTACGGACTGCTCTGGGACAGCAACAGTTTCTGCCGCTGGGGAGACCCGCGCGACTATGCGCAGCTGGGCGACGCCTTCACCCTCTATGACAAGAAGGGCGAGGCCGGGGCCCTTACCGGAACCTATACCGCAGCTGACGGGACGCGTCTGGTGCGCCGCGAGACCGCCCTCGCGCAGGAGTTTCTGGAGACCCCGGAGTGCGTGAAGGTGCGCAATGCTCCAGATTTCAAGTTCAACGGCGCGAGTGTCCTCTATGAGGGCGAGCTGGAGCCTTCAGAGAGCGGACTTTTCCATTTCTATATTTATTACGCGGGCTATACCAGGATCTTCATCGACGGCAAGGACGTGACCTCCGAAATCTGGCGCACGGCCTGGAATCCGAACGGGCGCAAGTTCGAGGTGAATATGGAGAAGGGGCGCAGGGTTCCGATCCGCGTGGAGTGGAAGCCGGACGGGGACGTATCCTACTGCGGTCTGAGGGTTCTGAGTCCGGAGCCTGCGGAGCAGAGGGAGCAGATGAGATGGTGGGGCGAGATGCAGAGGCAGATCGACTATTATCTGATCGCCGGCGAGGATATCGACGAGGTCATCAGCGGCTACCGCACGGTGACTGGCAAGGCGCAGATAATGCCGAAATGGGCTATGGGGTATTGGCAGAGCCGCGAAAGATATTCTTCGCAGAAGCAGACGCTCGAGACTCTCGCTCAGATGCGCGAGCGGGGCATTCCGGTGGACAATATCGTGCAGGACTGGCAGTACTGGAAGGATGACCAGTGGGGCAGCCACGAATTCGACCCGGCGAGATATCCGGACCCGAAGGCCATGATCGACTCCGTCCACGGTATGAACGCGAGGTATATGATTTCCGTATGGCCTAAGTTCTATGTGAACACGGAGCATTTCAAGGAGCTGGACGCGAACGGGTGGATCTACCGCAAGGCCGTGGAGGACAGAGTGATCGACTGGCTCGGCTATGAGCAGTCGTTCTATGACGCTTACGCGGAAGGTGCGAGGGAGATGTTCTGGGAGCAGATGCGCGGGCACCTCTTCACGCTCGGCGTGGACTCCTGGTGGATGGACGCGAGCGAGCCGAATATCCACGACTGCACGGATATGGACTACCGCAAGGAGCTCTGCGGTCCGACCGCGCTGGGCAGCTCAACGGAGTATTTCAACGCCTATTCGATCGTGAACGCGATGGCGATTTACGACGGTCAGCGCAGCGTGGCTCCGGACCGGAGGGTGTTCCTGCTGACGCGCAGCGGTTTCCCGGGGCTGCAGAGGTACTCGACGGCTTCGTGGAGCGGCGACATCGGCACGCGCTGGGAGGATATGAAGGCGCAGATCACCGCAGGTCTGAATTTCTCGGTCAGCGGCATTCCGTTCTGGACGCAGGACATCGGCGGTTTCAGCGTGGAGAACAGGTATATGGCGGCGCAGCGGCTCTACGACGAGAAGGGCGTGGTGAACGAGGACTTGAAGGAGTGGCGCGAGCTTCAGACGCGCTGGCACCAGTGGGGTGTGTTCAATCCGCTTTACAGGGCCCACGGCCAATGGCCGCTCCGCGAGCCGCAGAACATAGCTCCGGAATCGGACCCGGCGTATCAGACCATCGTTTCCGTGGACAGGCTCCGCTACAAGCTGATGCCTTATATCTACACTATGGCCGCACGTGCGCATTTCGATGATTATACGATTATGCGTCCGTTCGTTATGGATTTCACCGACGATGCGGCGGCGCTGGCGGTGGATGACGAGTTTATGTTCGGGGACGCGTTCCTCGTGTGTCCTGTCTATCAGTACAGGCAGCGCAGCCGGGAGGTCTATCTGCCCGAGGGCCTGTGGTATGAGTGGGAGTCGGGCCGTCCTGTGGAGGGAGGCCGCAGTTTCGTGGCGGAGGCCCCGTTCGAGAGGATTCCGGTCTATGTACGTGCTGGTCAGATAGTTCCTATGGGACCGGACATCCAGTATACGGCCCAGGATGACGGCAGCACTCTTACGCTGCGCGTGTATGCGGGCGCTGACGCAGACTATGCCCTCTATGAGGATGACGGCGTGAGCTACGGCTATGAGAAGGGGGCGTATTCGTGGATTCCTTTCAGCTGGGATGATGAGAAGGGTGTTCTGACCATCGGAGAGCGCGAGGGTTCGTTCCCGGGGATGGCCCGGGTGAAGAGCATCACCGTGGAGGTGGTTTCCGCCTCCGGATCGCGCACTCTCGACCCTGTCAGCTACGACGGCAGCGAGGTGGCTGTGCGGCTGTAGCTGTAGCCCCGGACGGCTCCGCCGTCCAATACGGTATCTTTATTCAGCCCCCGGCTACCGGGGGCTGTTTCTTTTGTCATCGCCGGCCCCGACCGGCAATCCCCCTCTGTTATGCTTTCCGCGTCCGGTACAAACTTCTCGCCAAAATACCGCAAAACTTACCGCCAAAATACCGCAAAACTTACCGCCAAAGTGTACGTCATGGTTGGTTAATTGCTGAAAAAAAAGACAGATACATCGACGGTCACAAAATAAGGCAAAAACGTGGCCTTCGATGTACTTTTATACATCGAAGGGATAAGATAAAACGTTTTTCCGTGGCCGTCGCTGCACCCGGCCGCCGGGGGCTGTCCCGTCATCGCCGGCCCTTTTTTACGTCATCGCCGGCCCCGACCGGCAATCCATTATGCCTCGCCGCTGTTCGCGCCTCTGATAAAGAGCAGGGCGGTGAGCGGCAGGGCGATGATGGCCATAGTGGCGCTGATAGGCAGGTAAATGCCGAAACTTACGTATTCCACTACGAGATATGTGATCAGCAGCAGGCCGATGCCCATCGCCGAGGAGATGAGATAATGATAGCGGATATCGATTTTCCGGCAGACCGTGCGGCTGAGATTCGGGACCCCGAGGGAAATG
>CAVKLO010000178.1:0-4367 GCA_963656985.1 Bulleidia sp.
CTTCCGGATTCCGTATATGTGAAGCATATTCTCCTCCAGGGTGACAAGGCGGACCGTCTTGCCGACAGCCTCTGCACAGCGGCCTCTCAGAAAGGCGCGAGCTTCACAAATCTCGTGGCTCTCTATTCCACAGACCAGAATTCCGCCGCTGACGGCGAACTCGGAAACATCGGTTGGATGACCCAGAGCTATATGATTCCGGGCTTCGAGTCCGTAATCGGCGCACAGGTAGGTAAGCCGTTCGTTCTCAAGACACAGTATGGCACCCACGTGGTTCTGGTAAGCGAGAAGACCAAGCCTGTCCTCAAGAAGCAGGTGGCCATCCTCGAGAAGACCACTCTCGCGAGCAACCAGACCTTTAACGAATACTACGCCAAGGCTAACAAGTTCGCAACTATCGCTAACGGCAATTACGAGAACTACCGCGCTGCCGTGGATTCTCTCGGAGTATATTCGCATCCTATGAACCGCGTAACGGAGGCTACCGAGGCTTACGGTGCCATCGATAACGCGAAGGAGGTGACCCGCTGGATCTTCGACAACAAGAAGGGCAAGGTTTCGAACATCATCACCGTGAACCAGAACTGCTTCTTCATCACTGTGGTGAAGGATATCCACGAAGAGGGTTACGCCAAGATTTCCGAGGTGTCTTCCACTATCCGCCAGCAGCTCTATGCCGAGAAGCTTTCCGAGAAGAAGGCTTCCGATGTAGCCGAGCAGATAAAGGGTCTCACCACTCTCGACGAGATAGCTGAGAAGCTCGGAACAAGCATCAGCACCGAGACAGGAGTGGCGTTCTCTTCACTTTCGTCCCGCTCTCTGGATCCTAAGTTCATCGGTGCTCTGAGTGTCGCTCCTGAAGGAAAGATTTGCGGTCCTGTAGCGGGAAGCATCGGCACTTACGTATTCAAGGTGACAGGACGCGAGGTAGCTTCCTTCTATACCGAGGACGACGCCAAGGTATTCCGGAATCAGAAGAACCAGTATAACAGCCAGATGCTCGTGCCTGTAATGTCAGCCGACGCTGAGGTTGTGGACCACAGGGCACGTTTCTTCTAGAAAACAGCGAATCACAGACCTATGGTGAGAAGGACGGGAAGGTGGTCAGAGAAGCCTCCTTTCCAGCGCGGGCCTGAATAGGTCCGCAGCGGTCTCAGGCCCGGATGGGCAGGATCCTTTTCCAGCAGAAATTGCAGAGGGCGGACGCGAAAGCGTGCGCCCTCCCGCATTATCCGGGGCGAGACGAAGGCCAGGTCGATGAGCTGCCACTGCCCGTTGAAACGGATGCTGCCCCCAAATGAATCCGGCTGCGGAACGACCATCTCAAGCGACGGAGGCAGAATATCGAAGAGGGCTGCGGGCGGCTGCTCGTTGAAATCCCCGATCGCCACGCGGGCGCTCCATCCCTCCAGTTCGAGAGAGTCGCTCAGAGCCCTCAGCCGCTTCATCGCCCGCGTCCTGAGATCTTCCGAAGCCTTACCCCCGTATTTCGAAGGGTGGTGATTCACCAGTATGGCCAGAGAGTCGCCCTCTGAGGTGATAAACTGCGTCAGCAGAATGTCGCGCGTGGCGAGACTGTCTATCCTGCAGGGTTTCGAGGACAGGGGAGTGAGACGTGAAGAGCGGTAAAGCAGAGCGCAGTCTATTCCCCTGTGGTCGTGAGAATCATAATGGATGAAGCGGTAATCGAGCTTGCGCAGCAGAGTCGATGAGAGCAGCCGTCTCAGCACCCCGGCATTCTCTATCTCCGCTACTCCCACAGCATCCGGCAGGCATCCTTCCCCGTCCGCGATGTACAGAAGCGATTTGGAGAATAGCCCGCACTTGGCATAGAAGCGTGAGGCACTCCAATGCTTCTCTCCGGAGGGCGAAAACTCCCTGTCCGAATCTCCCCCGCCCGAGTCGATATAGTCGAAGAAGTTCTCGCAGTTCCAGAACATCAGAAGGAGCGAGTCCCCGGGCGGAGTTTCTGCGGCCGCCTCTGCGGCCAATCCGGACAGAACCGCCGCGATCAAATAAGTTTTCCACAGTCTCATAGTTCAAGCGTTAAGTGATGATGAAACCAAATGCCGGTATGATTTACATAAATCATCTCGTTCGCAAATTACGGAGATTTCACTTCTCACGATCCGAAAATGTGGCGAAATACCGCCCATTCCGTTACGAATCCTTAATTCTCGATATAATTCTTTAACACGAGACAGGCAGTTTTCGGCCCGGGCCGAAAAAACCCTGCCGCGAGTGAAGCGTTGTTACGCGAGAATGACTATATTTGCTATTCAAAGCTATTACGGAATGTCACTGAAATGTGGAATAGTCGGATTGCCTAACGTCGGCAAATCCACCCTCTTTAACTGTATAAGTTCGGGAAAGGCGCAGAGCGCCAACTTTCCTTTCTGCACCATCGAGCCGAATCTCGGCTCCACTAACGTACCCGACAGACGGCTGGACGCCCTTTCGGAGCTATGCAATCCGAAACGTACCGTGCCGGCCACGGTGGACATAGTGGACATCGCAGGACTCGTGAAGGGAGCGAGCCGGGGAGAAGGCCTCGGAAACCAGTTTCTCGCGAACATACGCGAGACAGACGCCATCCTGCACGTGCTCCGCTGCTTCGATGACGGCAACATAGTCCACGTGGACGGCAGCGTGGATCCCGTGAGAGACAAGGAAGTGGTCGATGCCGAGCTTCAGATAAAGGACCTCGAGACCGTGGAGGCCCGCCTCGCCAAAGTGCAGAAGCAGGCCAGAATCGGCGCGGACAAGGAAGCGAAGAAACTTGCGGACCTGCTCGAAAGATACCGTGCAGCCCTTCTGGAAGGCAGATCCTGCCGCAGCGTGACTCCGGCGAATGAAGAGGAGGAAGCTATGGCGAAGGAGCTTTACCTTCTGACGAACAAGCCCGTAATGTATGTCTGCAACGTGGATGAAGCGTCGGCCGCTACAGGCAATGCCTATGTGGATGCTGTCCGCGAGGCCGTGAAAGCCGAGAACGCCGGAATCCTGGTGATCGCCGCCAAAACCGAAGCTGAAATAGCCGAAATCGAAGACTACGAAGACAGGCGGATGTTCCTTCAGGAACTCGGTCTCGAAGAGTCCGGAGTAGTGCGGCTAATCCAGAGCGCCTACAGTCTTCTCGGGCTTCAGACCTTCTTCACCGCCGGTGCGGACGAGTGCAGGGCCTGGACCATCCGCAAAGGCGACAAGGCCCCGAAAGCGGCCGGAGTGATCCATTCGGACTTCGAGAAGGGATTCATCCGCGCCGAAGTCATCAAATTTGACGACTATATGTCCTATAAGTCCGAAGCCGCCATCCGCGCCGCCGGCAAGATGGGCATAGAAGGCAAGGACTACACCGTGCAGGACGGCGACATAATGCACTTCCTGTTCAACGTATAGCCACGTGTGATAATGCCGGAAATAGAGGGTGTTATCACACAAATGAATAAGACACATAAAACGGCAACTAAAACTACCAGAATAAGATGAAAAACAAGATTCAGGAAAAATTCCGGACCCTTTTCGGCGAAGAGGGGCGTTTTTTTGCGTCCGCCGGACGCATCAATCTCATAGGCGAGCATACCGACTACAATGGCGGTTATGTATTCCCGGGTGCCATAGACAAGGGTATAATGGCGGAAATCGCCCTGAACGGTACGGACAGGGTGAAAGTCTTTTCACTTGATTACGATGAGTTCGTGGAATTCGGCCTGCGCGAAGAGGATAAACCTATCCAGCAGTGGGCAAGATATATCTTCGGAGTCTGCCGCGAGACCGTCAAACGCGGCGGGAAGGTGGGCGGCTTCAACGCCGTCTTCGCGGGAGATGTTCCCCTCGGGGCCGGCCTCAGCTCTTCCGCCGCCCTCGAAAGCTGCGTCGCTTTCGCTCTCAATGAACTGAACGGGAACGCCATAAACAAGTTCGAGCTCGCGAAGATAGGCCAGAGTACCGAACACAACTATTGCGGGGTGAAATGCGGCATTATGGACCAGTTCGCTTCCGTATTCGGAAAGAAGGGCTGTCTCATCCGCCTCGACTGCAAGACGCTGGAATACAAATATTTCCCGTTCGACCCTGAAGCTGCCGGCTATCGTCTGGTACTGATAGATTCCTGCGTTAAGCACGAACTCGCCTCCTCCGCCTACAATGACCGCCGCGCCTCCTGCGAGGCTGCAGCCGCCGCCATCCGCGCCCGTCATCCGGAGGTGGAATTCCTCAGCGACGCCAAGAGAGTATGGCTTGAGGAAGTCCGTTCCGAGATAACGGAAGAGGATTTTCTCCGTGCGGAATATGTCATCGGCGAGGTTCAGAGAGTGCTCGACGTCTGTGACGCCCTCGAGAGAAACGACTATGCGACGGCAGGCGAG
>CAVKLO010000179.1:0-4366 GCA_963656985.1 Bulleidia sp.
CCGACAGACAAGCCGTTCAGAAGGCCGTGGAGCAGGTGCTCGTGCGCGAGGGCAGACTCGACGCGATAATCTGCAACGCCGGGATGGGAGTCGGCGGCCCGATCGAATACACCACCCCCGAAGACGCACGCCTGCAGATGGAGACTAACTTCGGCGGCGCGATCTCACTGATACAGGCGGCCTTGCGGCCAATGCGCCTCGCTCATTCGGGCCGCATCATCTGCGTCACCTCCATCGGAGGCCTTATGGGCCTCCCTTACCAGGCCTTCTACTCGGCGAGCAAGTTCGCATTGGAGGGCTTCTGCGAAGCCCTCCGTCTGGAAGTGAAAAGTCTTGGGATTCAGGTCACTACGGTGGCGCCGGGCGATTTCTCTACGGGCTTCACAGCATCGCGGCGGAAAGTGTCGGAGGAGGCGGAAACCTCTTACCCGGCGTATGCGGCGGGGATGCGGAAAATCGAGCGGGACGAGCGCGGCGGGCTGAAACCGGAGGCGGTCGCCCGCACTATAGAGAAGATTCTGCGCTCTCCCCGGCCCGCGCCCCGCTATGTGGTGGCGAGTCCCGAGCAGCGTCTGTCGGTACTGCTGAAACGGCTGCTGCCCTCACGCCTTTTCTCACGCATCCTCGGGGCCTACTACGGGCTTCGGTGATTCCCGTCGGCGCTTCTGCCCGTCTGTCTTTTTTTCATCATCACTTCCCTGACGGCCCCGGGCGTTTCCGTCCCCTGTGAGAAATACGCATAGCTTGAGACCGGGGCGTGCAGCGGGTCAAAGGCACCCTCGTCCGGGAATATGGAGATAGCGAGAAAAATGCTATATTTGCAATTTGTTATGAGACTCAGAACTTTCATACTTGCCCTCGTTCCGCTGTCCTGTCTGCTGTCCTGCGAAAGGATAGCGAATTTCATACACGACGATGAAGTGGTGGCAAAGGCCGGGCACGAGAAACTCTACCGCTCGAAGCTGGAGGAATACATCCCCTCCGGTCTCAGTCCGGAAGACAGCACGAATCTCGCCCTTCAGTACATAAAATCCTGGGCTACGGAAAGGCTCTTCGTGGAGATGGCCGAAATGCAGCTCTCGAAAGCCGAGAAGGACGTCTCGCGCGAACTCGAGGACTACAGGAACTCGCTGCTGCGCTTCCGCTACGAGCAGAGATATCTGAACGAGCGTCTGGATACCGTCATAACATATTCCGAGATAGAGGATTATTATGACTCCCATAAGGATCTTTTCATTCTCGAGGCCCCTATAGTCAAGGCCCGCTTCCTGCACATAATGAAAGACTCGCCCAACCGCGAGCGCATAGTGAAGAAGATGTCCTCCGACTCGTACGAAGACCTTATGGAGGCTGACAGTCTCTCGTATTCGTCTGCGCTGAAATATTTCGACTATTCCGACAGATGGATAACGGCCCCCGCGCTGGCGAAAGAATTCGAGACCGACTACGCCACTATGCTTTCGGGCCTTAAGAACGGATACATAGAGATGGACACCGGGCAGGGGGATCTCCGCGTGGCGTACATCTGTGACATCCGTCGCGGCGGCACTCTCGCTCCGGTCGATTACTGCCGCCCGCGCATACGCGACATCATCCTGAGCACAAGAAAGCACGCTCTCTTCACTGATTTGGAACAGGACTTGCTTAATGACGCCCTCGAAAAACAGAATTTCGTAATCTACTAGCAAATGAACAGAATATTGAGAAATCTCGCCCTCGCTGCCATACTGCTCGGCAGCACCTTACCGTGTCCCGCCCAGAAATACGGCGGCGGCCTCATCGACAAGACCGTGGCGGTGGTGGGAAATGAAATGATTTCCCTCGCCGACATAGAGTCGCAGGCTCAGATGATGAGGGCCCAGGGCGTCTATTCCGACAGAAATATGCGTTGCGAACAGCTCGAATCAATGATGACTTCGAAACTGTTCCTGATGCAGGCGAGAATCGACTCGCTCACCGTGAACGAAAATATGGTGGAAGCGCAGCTCTCCGGCAGACTCGACGAAATACGCACCGCTCTGGGCGGAGACGATAAAGTGGCCGACTACTTCGGGAAACCCATATACAAGCTCCGTCAGGAGTGGAAGAAACAGCTCGAAGAGATGAGCCTCACCCAGCAGGAGCAGAGCAACATCGCCTCCGCAGTTCCGGAAATCACCCCGTTCGATGTGCGGCAGTACATCGACACCGTGGACCTCTCCCAGCTTCCTACGGTCCCGATAAAGTACCAGATCAGCCAGATCTGCATCTATCCCGACCGCGAAGCGGCGGCGATGGCGGTAAAGGAAAAGCTGCTGGATCTGCGCGAGAGAATTCTGAACGGAGAGAAATTCTCGACCCTCGCCCGCATATATTCCGAGGACCCGGGCAGCGCACGCAAGGGAGGAGAACTCGGGATGGCATCGAAATCCATCTTCTGGCCGGCATTCTCCGATGCGGCTATGGCCCTCAAGCCGGGACTTATCTCCCAGATAGTGGAGACCCCGGACGGATTCCACATCATCGAAGTGCTTGAGAAGAAGGGAGATATGTTTAACGCCCGCCACATCCTCCTCAAGCCTCAGTACACCCAGGAGGACCAGGACAAGGCTTTCCACACTCTGGACAGCATACGTACCGAGATAAACAATAAGGCTCTCAGCTTCGAGCTTGCCGCCAGATTCTATTCCGAGGACCCCGCCACGAAGACCAACGGCGGACAGATGGCGGACCCGAATACCGGTTCGGCCTATTTCGAAATCGACCAGCTCAAGCCTGCCGACTATCTCGCCATAAAGGACCTGAAGGAGGGGGAGATTTCCGAGCCTATCGCCTCCCTCGACAACGAAGGGCGTGACGGAAACCTCGTTTACAAGATAGTGCGCCTCGACAAGATAATCCCTTCCCATACGGCCACATATATGAATGACTTCACCGAACTTTCGGAGCAGGTCGTCAGGGACAGGCAGAACGAGGCCATAGACAAGTTCGTGAACGAGAAGATAAAGAGCACGTACATCGTGATCGACCCCCTGTTCAAGGACTGTGACTTCACCCACAAGGCCTGGGCCACCAAATTCAGAGAAGAAGAATAAGGAATGGGTTTTCCGGGGCGACTTCTGCTGACTCTCGCGCTGCTGACTCCACTCGTGTCCAATGCACAGAACCACGAGCGGACGGACAGCCTCGTGCGTCTTATGAACGCGGCCTCCGTCCAGTTCATCCAGGAGAACGCCAGGAATTACCGCAAGGCCATCGACGCCCGTTTCCTCCATAACGACACATATCTTTCCGCCGACACGACCCTCTGGGACGTGGATGCGCAGGTCATCCATTTCAAGGGCAACGTGAAGATAACCCAGGAATCCACGATGCTAACCTCTTCGACTATGGACTACCTCATCGATGAGGATGTGGCCAAGTTCCGGGGCAATATGGTCGAACTGCGTGACAAGGAGGGCAATATCCTCCGCGCTAAGAATATGGACTACAACACGAAGGACAGTATGGCCTTCTTCACGCAGGGCGGTTCGATGCGCGACAAGGACGGGCAGGTCATAGAGAGTCTGGACGGCATCTACGAGTCGAGGCTCAAGCTCTTCACCTTCGAGATGGACGTGAATATGTTCACCGATACGGTGTTCATCCGGACGCGGCTGCTGAAATATCAGTCGGACTCGTCCCTCGCCACGTTCTACGGCGGCTTCGATGCCTGGAAGAGGGGCGATATGCTTTCGGCCGACTTCGGCTGGTATCGCCGGGACAGCAGCCTGTTCTTTTTCCGGAACAAGGTCCACGGTATGACCGCCACGCGCGAAGTGTGGGCGGACAGCCTCTACTATAACCAGGCCACCAACGATGTCGCGATGCACGGCAACGTCCAGATAAAGGACAGCACGCGCAGTCTGGTCGGAGTCGCCGACTATCTCCACTATCGGGACAGCATCTCCACTCTGACTATGGAGGGCAATGCGGCCGTCGCTGCACAGACCGGGACGCGCGGCGGCGGGGTCGATACGCTCTATATGGGAGCGAACCGCTTCGTCTATCGTGCGGTGCCGAAATATCTCATACCCGAGTCGGTATATAAGGCGGCAGAGCAGAGGCTGAAGGATGTGGAGGTCGATCCGGTCACGACATACAGGCGCAAGGCCGCAGAGGCTGCGGCCAAGGCTGCCGAGGAGAAGGCTAAGGAAGAGGCGAAGAAAGACCCCGCGAAGGCGGCCGCTATGGCTGCGGCCAAGGCCGCAGCCTCTTCAGCTGCCGGAGGCGATGCTCCGGCAGCTGCGGCTTCTTCCGAGAAGCCGGCGGCCGCCCCCGCGTCTTCCGCACCCCTCCCGACTTCCGAAGACACTCTGCAGGCCGCCCCGGCTGACACCCTGAAGTC
>CAVKLO010000180.1:0-4361 GCA_963656985.1 Bulleidia sp.
AAAAAACTGAAGGCTGCGGGAATACGGATGTTCGCGGAGCAGAAATACTCTCTGAGCATATATCCGCGCTGTCTGAATCCCTTCAAACGGCGCAGACGCAGGAAGAAGCTTGAGCACAGGGATCTGCTGATGAGTTATATGGGATATGTCCTCGACATATTCGGACCCGACATCGTGCACACGAACGTGGGGCCTCTGGACTTCGCGGCGGAGGCGTGCCGCCTCAAGGGCATACCGCACGTATGGCATCTGCGCGAATATCAGGACCTGGATTTCGGTATGAGGTTTTTCCCATCGGAGGAGAAGTTTATGGAGATGATACACGGGGACTGGAACCGATGCATCGCCATAACGGCCGACATTTTCAGCCACTTCAAGCTGGGAATCCGCGACAGGGTCATCTACGACGGGGTGTTCGACGAGAGGGAGTTAGATGAGAACGATGGACGGTGTGCCAGCGAGAGCGGCGGACGGAAGTATTTCCTCTATGCGGCGAGAATCGAGAAGGCCAAGGGCTTCGATATACTGGCGAGGGCTTTCAGAAAGTTCGTCCCGGAGCACGAAGGATGGCAGCTGATTGTCGCGGGACGGCCGTGCGGCTTCTATGCCTTCAGATGGAAACTATTCTGCCGCAGGCATTTGCCGAAGGGCAGCGTAAAGTTCCTTGGGCAGTCAGACCGGGTGGCGGAACTTATGCGCGGGGCTGCGGCGACCGTGGTGCCGAGCCGCTACGAGGCTTTCGGCTTCACCACGGCCGAGGCTATGCTCCAGGGCTGCACGGTGATCGGGCGCGACACGGCCGGAACCCGGGAGCAGTTCGACAACGGGCTGCGCTCCACGGGCCGGGAAATCGGGCTGCGTTTCGGAGGGGACAGCTCGGCGAAGGCTTCGAAGCTGTCCGAGCAGCTCTGCGCGAGGATGAGCGAAGTCGCCTCAGCGCCGGGAGGAAAAGAATTGGCCGCGATGCACGCGGCCGCAAAAAAAACGGTCAAGGAGAATTACGGGGCTTATCGCTGCGCTCTCCAGGTCGAAGAATTCTATTCTGAAATTCTGTCCGGGAGATGAATCGGCTGCTTGTCATAATAGTGACTTACAATGCGATGCGCTGGATAGAGCGGTGTTTCGCCTCGCTCGCGGCTTC
This sequence comes from Bulleidia sp., assembly GCA_963656985.1. GTDB lineage: Bacteria > Bacteroidota > Bacteroidia > Bacteroidales > UBA932 > Cryptobacteroides. The sequence continues at coordinate 1,142 of CAVKLO010000180.1, forward strand.
GACAGTGGCTTCTGACATTTTCGTGGTGGACAACGGCTCCGCCGACGGGACTCTCGACTGGCTGGAAGAGCATCGTGCGGATAATCTGACAGTGCGCAGGAGCGCTTCGAACTGCGGTTTCGGAGCGGGAAACAATCTGGGTCTGAACTATGCTCTGGCGCGCAGCTACGACTATGTGTATCTGCTGAATCAGGATGCCTGGGTGATGCCGGACTGCTTCGAAAAGCTTATCGGGGCGGCGAGGACGCATCCGGGGTACGGGATTCTGAGTCCCCTGCAGCTGCAGGCGGACGGGGTGACGATGGACAGGCTCTTCGAGAAGCATTGCGGCAAGAGTATTGAACGCAGCGGGGCTGCGAGGGCCGGGGATGCGGAAGCTTCGAAGTCCTCGGAGGTGCAGGCTGTGGGTCTCGGGGCTGCGGAAGTCGTTCCGGTGAAGTTCGTTATGGCGGCGCATTGGCTGGTGACGCGGGAATGTCTGGAAGTCACGGGGGGCTTTTCTCCGACTTTTTCGCAGTATGGCGAGGATGACAATTATATAGACCGGGCGCGGTATTGGGCTTTCCCCACCGGCGTGGTGCCTGCGGCGAAGGCCATTCACGACCGGGGACAGAGGCCTGCCGGAAGGGCTGCGCAGATGCGGGGAAAGTATCTGGGCTGCGTGGCGAGGCTAAGCGACCCCGGACGGGGCCGTGTCAGGCTCCGTCTGGCGATGGAGTGTCTGAGGATCGTGGGGATGGCGCTGCGGCGGCTCTCCCCCTCTATGCTCCTCTATCTTCCGCGTCTTGTCCGTTCGATGCCGCTCATCCTGCGGAACCGCAGAGCCTCTTTTCACCGCCGGGCTTTTCTGGATACCTCGCCGTAGCCGGGGTTCGCAGCGGCTCTCTTTGCGGCCGGCCTTATTACGGATCACTAAATATTGACGGAGTTTCGCGGGCGATTGTTATCTTTGCAGAATCGTGTCTGATTTCTGGAGAAAGATATTTGCGGCAGCGGTCGCGCTCGTGGGGAGCGGGACGGCGGCTCCGTGCATAACTCCGGCTTATGCGGACTCTTTGGCGACTCAGGGCGTAATGCCCGAGTATGTGGGCTTTCCTACTCTGAGTGCGACACCGGAATTCGTGGATTTCCTGAGAGCCGAACTCGCGCAGAGGAAGATGCCGGAGAGGATTCTCTATCTACCTTACGCCCTTGCAGACCAGGCCTCGGATAGCGATAGGGCTGGCCTGTGGGCTGTCCCGGCCCTCGACGCTCTCCGTTGGGCGGGCCTCAACCGGGGGAAAATAGTGCCGCCGGACACTCTTGAGAGGGAGCATTGTCAGATCGAGGTGACGGCGGGAAGTCTTGAAGGGACTATTGCCGGCACCGGCACCGGCACATACACTGGCACAGACACTGGCACCGACACAGTCATCTTCCCTGACATCCGCACCGACGTAAGGATTTCCACCGCCATCGCTCTGGACCGCCTGCAGGAGCTTTACAGCATATTCGGAGACTGGAACCGGGCCATTGTGGCATACGCCCAGAGTCCGACGGCGGCCGCTGCCATAAAAGACAGCACGGCCATCGCGGAAACCGGGATAATCCGGAGCCTGCGCGAAGCGGAAAGCAGGTTCGCGCACTCCCCCGCCCCCGCAGTCTTCGAGGGGCTTGAGACTCTCGCCGCCTCGCGCAAAGCGGAGCGGGAGGCGCAGCTGCTCGCAGATTCCGCCGCCCGCAAGGCGCGCATCGAAAGGCTGCGCGCCCTTCAGGCGGCCAATATCGACAGGATCACCTACACCATCCGGAGAGGAGACACATTGGGCGGGATAGCCGCCCGGCATAAAGTGAAAGTGGCGGATCTGAAACGCTGGAACTCTCTCTCGGGCGATTTCATCCGCGAGGGCCGCAAACTTGTGATTTATATACGATGAGCAGAAGCAAGACACTCCTTTTCTTACTCTCGGTTCTCGCGCTTCTCGCCGCGCTATGGTACGTCTTCCCGCAGAAGGGAGCGGAGATGGGCGGGATGAAGCTGCGCTTCCCGAATTATGAATCATATCTGGCTGAGCTGCAGGATACTGCCGCGACGGTGAATGTCGATTCCGTGCTTCTCGCCGTGCAGAAAAGTTATGAGATGCCGGAGGGTTCGCGGGACACCCTGCGCTACTACTACGACTACATAAACGGCAACCCGAACCGCATTTCCCTGCCGGGAGGGGACTACACTTACTTCGACCCGCTTTTCGAGGCTGCGGACGGCGCGGCGGACAGCTCCACGGTCAGCATTGCGGACAGCTTGACGAGGAACGAGGCCGGATGCTCGGCGGACGGCACCACTTCCTCCGCCCGCACGGTCAGGATTCTGCATTACGGGGACTCCCAGCTGGAGATGGACCGCATTTCCGCAGTATTGCGCGAAAAGCTGCAGCAGCGCTTCGGCGGCTCGGGTCCGGGGATGGTGCCTATGGTGCAGCGCATTCCGACGGTCTCGCTCTCCCAGAGCGCCTCCGGAAACCTCACCCGCTACGCAATGGTCGGAGACTCTTTGACTCGCAAGGCCGAACACAAACGCTACGGCCCTCTGACTCAGTTCACTCTGGTCTCCGGAAACGGCAGTTTCAGTTTCACGCGCACGAAGAACCGCTATTCGCAGGAAAGGGTCAAGTCCATCTCCCGGGTCTCCGTGCTGCTCGGGCAGAACTCGGAGGGTTTTGCCGCCACTCTGAAATGCGACACGCTTCCTCCGATGAGTGCGCAGATTGACTCCGCCGACGGCGGAGTGTCGCTTCTGAGCTGGGACCTGCCGACTGAAGCGGAGCGCGGAAGCATCAGCTTCGAGGGCGATGCGGAAATATACGGCATAGCATTGGACGACCGCCGGGGCGGCGTCACGGTGGACAATGTCGCGCTGCGCGGCTCCGCCGGCTACATATTCTCATCGATTGACCGCAAAGTGATGAAGGAGAGTTTCGCATTGACGGACACCCGCCTCATCATCCTGCAGTTCGGAGGCAACGCCGTGCCCGGGCTCAGTTCGCGCAAAGGCATTTCCGCCTATGTGCGCAAGATAGTGTCGCAGTTCGGGTATTTCCGGGAGGTCGCTCCGCAGGCACGGCTGATGTTCATAGGACCCGCCGATATGTGCACGAGCATTGACGGTGAAACCGTCACCTGGCCTCTGCTGCCGGAGCTGAACGACTCGCTGAGAGTGAATTGCCTGAAAAACGGGGTCGCG
>CAVKLO010000181.1:0-4332 GCA_963656985.1 Bulleidia sp.
ACGACAACCAGAACCACAATCTGGTGCTCTACCAACTGAACTAATCGCACCGTGTATCACACGCTGAGCGGTGTGGAGTGCAAAGGTAGCAATATTTTTTCAGTCTGCAAGAGGACGGAGCCAAAAACCGCCTGAAAAACTATTGAACCGTTTCCTATAACTCCGCACGGGTCTTGCTCGACGGTTCGTAATAGACCGTCTGGGCATAGTGCTCCTTCTCGGTGATGTACTGGTTATTCTGAACCTTGAACCAGTCCCATTCCACCTTAAGGTTTATGCCCTTGACCCCGGAAGGTACATAAGCATCGACCGGGAAGGAATAATAGCCGGAGTAGCTGACCATCTGCGCATTCTTCGGATCGGCATCGAAGGTCTCTCCGAAGCCGTTATGCTTCAGATAGAAATGCAGCGTGTCAGTATTGTCGGCGGTATCGTCGAACATAAGACGTACGCGATGCTGCGTCTTCGAGTCCTTAAGCATAGAGATGGTGGCGACGACATTCAGGTAGCCTCCGCTCAGCCAGCCCGAGCTTAGGTTCACCCCGTCGGTCCCGAACCACTCGTCAGATTCGGAAGTCCTGCTCACCGGGGCGGACACGGACACTGAAGCATAGTCCAGAAGCCGGATGGAGTAGGTCTTCTCCGCATCGAGCTGCTCGAGGACATCGCAGGTGATGAGAATCCTGTCCAGCTTCGCATAATCGGCATCGGCCTCATTCTCGGTCACCATATAAGTGAGCCCTTCATCCGTAATGATGTCGGCGCCTCTTACCTGCCCCATAGTCATAGTCCCGTAGATGAGAGCGTTTTCAGAGTTGCAGCCTGTAAAGGCGAGCACTGCCGCAAGAGCGGCAAAAAGAATCTGTTTCATATATTCTAAAGTTTTTTGTGTTTTTTCCTTCCGCTCGGATGGCAGACTATCTGGATATCGACCGAATCGACCTTGTACCCCCGGAAAGGGCGTCCCTTGAGCCGCTCCTCCACCATCGCGATAAGTTCATCGTCGAGCACGTCCCTGTATTCGTTGTTCACGGAATCGTACAGATGCATATGCTTGAAGGTGTTCACGTCGAAATACATCTTGTTGTTCCCGCTCAGCCTGTGCTGATAGACCCCGAGAGAGGCCAGCTGCGTGAGAATATTATATACGGAGGCCACCGAAATTCCGGTGCCGCCCTGCCGGCGGCCAATCCGCTCACACACCATATCGGCGCTCGCGTGCCCGAGTTCGAGCATAGCCTGATGAACCATAAGCCTCTGCGAAGTCGCTTTCAGCGAATGGGACTTCAGGACCCTGCGGAACTCGTCCATAGGAGTCAACTGTTCTGTTTCCTGATTCTGCATAACACGCAAAGATAGGCATTATTACGATAATCGGCAAAAATCATTATCTTTGCGTGTTTGAAACCGGAAGTATGGAACACACTAAATGTCTCATCATCGGTGCCGGCCCGGCCGGATACACCGCCGCGATTTACGCGTCCAGAGCCGCACTCTCCCCTGTACTCTACGAAGGGCTGGAGCCGGGCGGACAGCTTATGACCACCACCAGAATAGAGAACTGGCCCGGCTATGAGGAAGGCATCGAAGCCTCCGTCCTGATGGGCGAAATGCGCAAGCAGGCCGTTCGTCTCGGCGCGGACATCCGCAGAGGCGGCATCACCGCAGCGGACTTCTCCGCGCGGCCTTACAAGTTCACCATTGACGGCATCGGGCAGATCTGCGCGGATGCCGTCATCATAGCTACGGGAGCCTCCGCCCGCTACCTCGGGCTGCCGTCCGAGCGCAGGTTCCGCGGTATGGGAGTCTCGGCCTGCGCCACCTGCGACGGCTTTTTCTACCGCAAGCGCGACGTCGCGGTCGTGGGAGGCGGCGACACGGCTTGCGAAGAGGCCACCTATCTCGCGGGCCTCTGCCGCAAAGTCTATATGATAGTCCGCAGAGATGTGCTCCGCGCCTCCGACGCTATGCAGGCGCGGGTCAAGGCCTGTCCGAACATCGAAATCCTCTGGAACTGCAATACGCTCGAAGTCCTCGGGGACGAGGACGGAGTGACCGGCGCGAGGCTTCAGAGGAAGGATGGCGAGGTTTTTGATATCAGTGTGGACGGTTTCTTTCTGGCCATCGGGCACCATCCGAACTCCGAGCTTTTCTCCGAGTGGCTGGACACTGACGGTCAGGGATACATCGTGACAGAAGGCAAAAGCACGAAGACAAGCCGCGAGGGCGTTTTCGCAGCGGGCGATGTCCAAGACCCGACCTACCGCCAGGCCATAAATGCGGCGGCGGCGGGCTGCAGGGCGGCTCTCGATGCCGAAAGATACCTCAAGGGATTATGATAAAGGCTACAGATAATGAATAAAATCTTGCGTTTCGTCGCCGTGCTCTTTCTGGCGGCAAGCCTTCCGGGCTGCAAATCACAGTATGAAGCTCTGCTTAACAACACGGACCCGGATGTGAAGTATGCGGCGGCGTTCGAATTCTTCAATCAGGGCAAATACACCAAGGCGGCCCAGCTTTTCGAATCGCTCTCGACCATAACGAGCGGCACCGAAAGGGATGACACGGTGCAGTACTACTGGGGACTGAGCAACTACCGGGCGAGAGACTATTATACGGCCGAGACGAACTTCTCGACCTTTATGATGAATTTCCCGAGACGCCCGTTCGGCGAGACCGCGAGATTCCTGCGTCTGGACTGCCTCTACCGCTCCACTCTCCGCTACGAGCTGGACCAGGTCCCTACGCATACGGCCATCTCCGCCATCACGGAGTACGTGTCCGAGTATCCGGACTCTCCATACATCGAAGTCTGCGACAATATGCTCTCCGACCTTAACGAACGTCTGGACCGCAAAGCCTACGAGAGCGCGAAACTCTACTACAAGATGGAGGACTACAAGGCCGCCCAGGTGGCTCTGAGGAATGTTCTCAAGGAGGATTCCGACAATCTCTACCGTGAGGAGGTGCTCTACTATACCGCGATGGCCTCCTACAAGTACGCGGAACTCAGCGTCTATGAGAAGAAGAAGGAACGCTATATGACCTTCGTGGACGATTACCTGAATTTCATCGGAGAATTCCCGGAGTCGAAGCATCGCAGCGAGCTGGACGGCAATTACAACCGCGCCCGCAAGTTCCTCAGCTCCCTGACGGACAGCGGCGCCGCCGCAGAGTCCTCCGTGGAAAAGTGATGATGATTAATTAAAAAATGAAACTATCCGCCGGCGGCGCAGCGTATTCTATATATAAATCAGTTGTATTAATGGAAAAGACGAAAAAGATCCCTACGAACACCATCACAAGGGACATCAAGTATCTTGCGGAGCCTACGGGCAACATTTACGAGACGACGGTTATCCTGTACAAGAGGGCGAACCAGATAGCTCTCGCAGAGAAGAAAGAACTCACCAAAAAGCTCGAGGACTTCAAGACGGACCACGAGAGTATGACGGAAGTCTTCGAAAACAAGGAGCAGATAGAAATCTCCAAATACTACGAAAGGCAGCCGAAACCCGATCTGGTGGCCATCTCCGAATTCGAAAACGGCGAGCTCTTCTACCGTAGGGCACAGCAGGACGAGGCTGAAGAGAACTGAGCCCAAGGCAGATAGATTATTAGTCTGAAACAGCTTCTTATGCTGTCCCGCCTGAGCATCAGCAACTATGTATTGATAGACTCTCTGGAAATCAGTTTTCCCGAGGGTCTGATCATTATTACGGGCCAGACCGGCGCGGGCAAGTCGATTCTGCTCGGAGCGCTGTCGCTGCTGACGGGCGCCAAAGCCGATGCCTCCCAGATAAGCCCGGGAGCTGACTCGTGCGTGGCGGAAGCGGAATTCAGCATTCCCGAAGCTGATGAAAGACTGCGCGGCCTCGTAGAGGCCAATGAGGTGGAATGGGAAGAGGGTGACTCCCTGATAGTCCGCAGGGTCATCTACAAATCCGGCCGCTCGCGTTCGTTCGTGAACGACACCCCCGTACCGCTAAGCCTGCTTTCAGAGCTGTCAGCATCGCTCGTGGACATCCATTCACAGCATAAGAGCTTGATACTCACCGATAAACATTTCCAGCTCGAAATTCTCGACCTCTATGCCGGAGATGCCGGCGCACTCGGGGAGTGCCGACGCTCATACGCCGCCCTGCAGACCCTGACCCGGGAGCTGGAAGAGGCGCGCAGCCGTCTGGAGGAGCTCTCGAAGAACAGACGCTACAGTGAAGCGCAGCTGATGCAGCTTCAGGCGGCAAAGCTTCGCGACGGGGAACTCGAAGAGCTGGAAGAAGAGCAGAAGGCTCTGGCCAATGCCGAGGAGATTAAAGAAAATCTCTGCTC
>CAVKLO010000182.1:0-4318 GCA_963656985.1 Bulleidia sp.
GCCGGACGGCTACAGCATACCGGACTCTCCGCAGATAAAAGTGGACAGCGGCACGGGAGCCGTGTATATCCGCGAGTCGGACAGCGATTTCTGGACCCGGATGGACGTGAAGGTGACAGACCGCACTTTCGCGAAATCCACCCGTCAGGACAACGGGGCGAAGACCGACAGGGCCGGGGCCGAGCTTACCGTGGATTTCCCTCAGATAGAACCTATATTCACGCAGTTCCGCCTCGACGCGTCATATACCTGGACGCGCTATGTGGACGAGTCGCTTTCGTATTATTACCAGACCGGCTGGTCGCACACGCAGATCGCGAACCGCTCGTACCAGTACGTCGGCATATACGCGAACGGGGGCAGTTCCACAGCAGTGGTGAACGGACGCGTGACACATAATCTGGATGCCAATCTCACCGCCATAACGCACATCCCGCAGGCGCGTCTCATCATCACCTGCCGTCTCGAAGCCTCGCTGCTGACGCGCTCGCGCAATCTTTCCCGCTACCGGGGCGCGGATTACGCCTTCACGGTGTCGGAAAATGGCAAGACGGCCACGGGAGGAAACATCAGCGACGGGAATTCCTACACCGCAGTCTGGCCGGTGGCATATATGGATACTGACGGCGTCCTCCGTGATTTCACCGCCGCCGAAGCCGCGCTGCCGGAGTTCCAGAACCTCATCATCAAGTCCGGAAACGCCTATACCTTCGCTCAGGACGGCTATCCGGCCTATATGTCCGCGAACCTGAGCATCACGAAGGAGATAGGAGATCACGTCTCCCTGTCTTTCTTCGCGAACAATTTCACGAACTCCCGTCCTTACGTCATCTCGATGGCTACCGGAGTGGGAGCCATCTTCACCCCGGCGTTCTATTACGGGCTCAGCTGCAGAATAAAGATATAATCGCTATGAGAAAGTATGTCATATATATAATGGTGTGCGCCTCCGCCCTTTCCTGCGGCCGTTTTATGGACAGGGACCCCTATGAGAAGACTCTGTGCACCCTCAGCGTGAAGGCGGTTTACCCCGAAGACTATGCGCAGTATGCCCGCGAGGGCGTGAGCGTGAAGGTCGAGGACGTGAATCTCGGAGCGCTCTACGCTTCCCTCACCGACCCTTCCGGCACGGCGGCTTTCAGTCTTCCGAAAGGCATCTATCGCGTGAGCGTCTCCGACGTGTTCGAGGAAGACATCTTCAACGGAGCTGCCGACAAGGTGAGCGTGACCGCCGCCGCAGGCAGTCTGGAGGTCCGTCTGATGCATTCCCGTTCAGGCTCCATAGTCATAAAGGAGATATATTGCGGCGGCTGCAAGCGCCTGCCGCAGGAGGGCAACTACGCCTCGGACCAGTACGTCATCCTGCATAACAACGACTACCGCACGCAGTATCTCGACGGCCTGTGCATAGGTTCGCTCCATCCGTATAACGCTATGGCCACGAACCCTTTCATCTCGAAGGATCCCGATACCGGCGAGGTCGTCTATCCGGACTATGTCCCGATCTCCGAGGCGGTCTGGATGTTCGGCGGCGAAGGGGAGGATTTCCCGCTTGAGCCGGGAGAGGATGCCGTCGTCTGCCTTAAGGGGGCCATCGACCACACCCGCCAGTTCCCGCTTTCCGTGGACCTTAACGTCCCGGGATATTTCGTCTGCTATAACAACAGCTACTTCACGAACACCACCTACCATCCCGCTCCGGGCACGAACATAGCCCAGGACCATTATCTCGAAGTGGTGGTGAAGACCGGCATCGCGAACGCCTACACGATATCCATCAACTCCCCGGCTATGGTGCTCTACCGCGCCGAGGGGATGACTATGAGGGAATTCGTGCAGACTTCCGGCGCTGTGATTCCCATACCCGGAAGTGCCGGCGCCCAGGTGACCGCCATCCCTCTGAACTGGGTGGTGGATGCGGTCGAGGTTTTCACAGGGACGTCATCGTCGAATGCGAAACGTCTCCCTCCTTCTCTGGACGCGGGCTATGTCACCCTTTCCGACACCTATCTCGGGCATACCCTCTTCCGCAGGACTGACGAGACGGCCTCTGCGGCCGCCGGCTATGAAGTCCTTTCGGACAGCAACAATTCAAGCACAGATTTCTATGAACGCGAAACACAGTCTCTGCATAAATAGGGGAGCCGTCCTCGCCCTGCTGTCTGTTCTGACGGTTTTTCCGGCCGCAGCCCAGACCACCTATGAGCGTGTGTCCCGGCACAACCTCTGGAACGACTCCCGGAATGTGGCCGGACTTCGCGTGGACTCCACATCCATATCCTTCGCCGAACTCTACGGAGGAGCCGAGGGCGGAGAGTTCAGACTGAGCAGCGAGGCCCCGTCCTCCTGGAACATAGGGGCGAGAGCCGCGACCATAAAGCATCTGGAGAAATTCTCTATGACGGGCGGCTTTTCCTTCGAGCAGCGGGAAGGCCGGGATATGTGCGGCTCGATGTTCATAAGCCCGGGAGTCTATCCCGTGGACGTTCTGGAATTCACCCCGGGTCGCAAGACACTTCAGAGCTACGCCTTCGACGGAGGAGTCAGCGCAGATGTGGGCGATGACTGGAGAATCGGGGCCCGGATGGACTACCGCTCCTCGAACCTTGCGAAACGCAAGGACCTCCGTCACACGAACTACCGTCTGGATATGACCGTCGCTCCTGGAGTCCAGTACATCTATGACGGCGGCAAGTCCTCCATCGGACTCAGCTACATCTTCTCCAAGGACAGCGAATCCATCGTCGCCGAGCAGGTGGGCACCGGAGAGTCAAGCTATTACGCATTCCTCGACAAGGGTCTGATGTTCGGACGATATGAGGTCTGGAGCGGCAGCGGAGTGCATCTCGCCGAGACGGGAGTGAACGGCTTCCCGTGCAGGCGCATCTCCCGCGGCGTGTCACTCCAGATGGGGGACGAAGATACCTTCGTCCAATATTCCTATCTCCACCGTTCAACCTCCATAGGCGAGAAACAGTACATCTGGTACCGCAGCCCGGCCAATGTCCTGGACATCATCGCTTCCGGTCGTACGAAGACCGGCCGGGGCATCTCGTTCAGCCGCGCAGGCCTGAATTTCGAGTGGGCTAAGAATTACGAGACCGTATTGGACAAGGTGACTGAAAGCGGGGTGTCCACAGTAGTGGAATACGGTCAGAACAGGATTCTGACCCGAAAGACATTCACGCTTTTCGATGAGTACGAGTACCTTTCTGACCGTTTCGACCTGAGGTTCCGCTGGGACCGCAGCCGGGTTAAATCCAAGGCTTCCCAGATGTATCCGTACATCGTGAGTCAGAAACTCGTCGAGTGGAGCCTTATGGCGGAGCCGGTGCTCCGCTGCGGACGGTGGCAGTGTAAAGGTCTGCTCAGATGGTCGGACGGGAGCGTGAAGGAGAGTTCCTCCTCCGTGAGCGAATCTTCCGGCGTGCAGACTTCGCTCTACCGTCTGGAGGATTATTACGCCCGGGATACCGAATACCGGACCTCATCCCGTCTGGACGGCGGCCTGACTCTCAGATACACCTTCCGCGGGGGCATTTATGCGGAACTCTCCGCGCTCGGCCGCAAGGCCTTCGGAATCAGTACGCTTCCCGGCTCCACTCGGGGAGAAGTACGTGTGTGTACAGGAATGACATTTTAAAGAAAAGAGAATATGAACAATGGAAGATTGGCTGCGGCCGTTCTGTCAGTATTGGCCGCGCCGCTTATCATTTCCTGCGGCAAGCAGCCCGAGCCTCGGGCTGAAACGCCCGCTCTGAGCATAGATCCGCTCATCACGCGGGCGACGGAGGTGAATTTCGAGGACGGCGACCGCATCGGGGTTGCGATTACCTTCGCGGACGGCTCTTCTTATGTAGAGAATGCGACTCTCACTTATGCGCACGGCGTTTTCAGCGGTGAACTCAAATGGTATGAGGACAGCGCGGAGAGCAGCAGCCTCAAGGCCTGTTATCCTTATGACGGCACGGGTTTTCCGCAGTCTTTCGAAGTCGGCCCTGACCAGAGGGACGGAGCCGGGGCCTATGACCTTATGATGGCCGCGAAGGACCGGGTGAGGCCTCAGGAGGCCGCTGTCACTATGGCTTTCCGCCATCAGCTTTCGCAGATCACGGTGAACGTGAAGAACGAAGCGGGGATCTCGATAGATGAGATTACGCTCCGGGGACTGCTGTACAGGTGCGTTCTCTCCGATGACGGTACGGAATTTCTGCCGGATGCGTCTGCGGGGACCCGGGACTTCATTATGGAGCAGACGCTCAGGGGCGAAAGCCTGACCCAGCAACGCCGCGTGAGGGAAGAAGGTTTTCGGATTGTA
>CAVKLO010000183.1:0-4301 GCA_963656985.1 Bulleidia sp.
GCCAGGGGTTACGTTTTGTGTATGTGGCCATTATGTGTTTTATTAAGACTGTCTGACTTCAAGTTTGCTTCCCGGATAATAATGCGCGAGAATCTCATCGTAGGTGTATCCCCGGTAGGACATCACCGCCGCACCGATCTGGCACAGACCCACGCCGTGCCCCCATCCGCGCCCCTTCAGCACTAAGGTATCACCTTCCCAATGCACATCGAAAGCCGAACTCTTCAGATGGCTTTCGGAAAGCCAGCGTCTGATTATGAGCTCCTTGCCTATGGTCATCGTCCGTTTCCCGCCCTCGATCCTGAGAGTGCGCAACCGGCCCGACCCTCCCCTTTCGAGAGGCACGAGATCCTTTATGAGTCCGAAGTCGAAACCGCTGCGGCGCTTCACCAGCTCCGACAGCTCCTCTCGGGAGTAACGGACTTCCCACTCGTAGAAATCCTTGGTTTCCAGATCATAATCGTTCAGAACCTGCGAAAGTATGGCATCATCGTCCGTGTGACAGAACACATCGCCTCCCGGCTGCTCGCCAGGAGTGTCCGGGATGGCCCGGAGATAAGGATAGTCCCTGTCTTCCCAGCAGGTGTCGAAGGTTTCCATAACTCCGCCGCAGCATTTGGAGAAACGGGCGTCGCATATCTCCCCGCCGTAGGTCAGAACCTGTCCCCAGGTCTCGTCTATGGCCTTGCGCACCGTTTCGCCCACGGCCATCGAAAGACCCTGATAGCGCTGGCAATGGTCGTCCGCGCACACGTCGAAGTTCTTGTGGTCATCGTGGTCGAACCAGGTGATATAGGTATCCTCGTTTATCACCGGCGCGGAAGCGGGATGCTTGCGGTGTTCCAGCTGGCTCATCACCCAGGAACGCGAAATGACCGCGTGGGCCTTGAGGAATTCCAGAGTGGCCGAGGACTTCATTTCCGAGGAGATGACGCTCAGAAGGTAATCCTCCACGCCTATGGAATTTATGGCAGTCACCTTGTCACCCTCCACGATGAAGCGCAGCGACCCCGCGAAGGTCTGATTCACCTTCCGCTGCCAATGGAAATCCACTCCTATGACCACGTCGTACAGAATGAACGACGGCTCGGCGAAAAGGGTGGACATCGTGACCGCGTCGAAACACAGCTCGTCGTAGAGTACGCCGTTATAGTCTATCTTTCCGTCCCTGAAGCTGACTTTCTGCGGACCGGCGCCGTCTGAAATGATCTCGAAACGGATGGTCGGGGCGGACATTATCCCCACCTGGATTACAGGCTGGGTACGTGTAAGTCTGGATTTTATCATATTTTCCACATTTGCTTTCAATTCCACTTCTTCCAGCATTTCCCCGAGCAGCTCCGGACTCATCTTCCGGAAATCCGAAGAGAGAGGCGCGATGAAGAAGCCCGCGATGTCCGCGCAGCCGAAACTCATCGTGACCCGCTCCTCGCCTTCTGCGAGATAGTGATGCGACCAGAGCCTGTCGCGCAGAACTACGAAGCTGCGGTACTCGCCTTCGGCGTAATAACTGAACAGATTGAACTTCGGTTCGCCCTCCCCCGGCTCGACCGGTGCGGTGTCCAGAAGGCGGTAGAAGAGCTTGGCGACTGATTTCGACGTCTCGCCGCGCAGCACGAAGACTCCCCGGATGTACCCCGTGAAGTGATAAAGCTCCGCGTCCCGCACGGAAGTGATATAGTCTAATGAGGGCCCCACCCTGTCCTCGAGCCTGGAGAGGCTTTCGTTTACGGCATTCTCCAGCGGCATAAGCCTGCGGGGACAAGCCTGGAAATGGAGATGGTCGGGTGCGGAGGCTCCGCAGCGGGGACCGTTATAGAAGAAGGTATAGCCCGGATAGGCGGCCGCCAGATCCAGCATATCCACATAGTGATGCCAGATGGACTGCGGCTCGTGCCGTTTCGACGCTATCACGAGATGCTGAGGGAAAATCGGGTAGGGATTCACCTGGATATTGTAGCTCCGGCCCTTGCGCCCGTCGAAGCCGAGCCGCATCTGAAGCGGCGGTTCGTTCTCGGGACAGAGGAAACAGGGACGCGCCTTTATGGAGGCGGGGTCTATGGATGCAGTCGTGGAGACTATCCGCGCCGGATTATGCTGCAGCGTCACCCTGAGGCCGCAGACATCCAGATTCCTGACCTGTACGGACTTGAGATCCCGGAAAGCCGAGGATACGGCCGGCCATATGGACAGCTGGTCGTTTATGAATTTCTGCAATGCTATTTCTTCTCCGGTCATATCAGTAATAGTGTACGGTTCCATCGGAAAGACTCCTCCTTCCGAGGGAGAACCTGTCACAAAAGAGCCTCCAGAGCAGCTCGCACCCTGAGGAACTCGCTCTCAAAGTTAGGAGTAAAAAGCGAATCCGACAAACATTTTTCTATTTCCGCGAAGCTCCAGTAGCGTCCTTCGGAGACTTCTTTGCCGTCCGGCTGCGGCACATAGGAACCGACGGCCGCGAATACATTCACGAATTCGCGTTCGCGCGGGGACTCCCACACATAGCTGTCCAGACTCACCGGAGCGAAGTCCACGAGTCCCAGCTCCTCAGCCGATTCGCGATAGAGAGCTTCCATAACCGTCTCACCATAAGTTATATGGCCGCCGACCGCAGTGTCCCAGAGTCCCGGAAGGTAATCCTTTTCCATAGAGCGTTTCTGGAGATAGAGGCTGCCGTCACGTCGCAGGAGGTGAAGGTGCACGACGGGGTGCAGAGGGCGTGCGGAGCTGTGGCAATAGCTCCTGAGGGCGCAGGCCGTAACCTGCCCGGAAGCGTCGCAGAGCGGAAGAATTTCTTCGAAGGCGTGCCGGATGAGGGCGTCTCTTGCGGGAACGAACGGCACTGAACCGGAAGGATAGAAAAGTTCGACCATCGCGGCGGCGTTCTAAGAGAGCGGATAATTCAGAATCTCGAGTTCCTCCGGAGTATAGAGCAGCGAGTCGATGAACTCCGGCGCGACGTGCGCGAGCAGCAGGAACACTCCCAGCGCCAGAGCCAGCGTCAGAGCGAGCGCCAGCAAGATTTTGAGGCCTCCGGCCAATCCTGCCCTCCCCTTCCGCCTCTCCTCCGGCTTTGCCTCTGTTCTTTCCTCCGGCATATTCGATTCTTCAAGGCTCTTCTTCTCCTCCGCTTTCTCCGCTTCTCCTGCCTCCGGGGCGGATGCGGCAGCTTCAGCATCGTCCGGGGCCGCCTCGGCGGTAGCCTGAACCGGGCCGGCATTGGCCGAAGAGGATTCTTCGGCCGCCTGTTCTGCCTCTGCCCTGTCCGAAGCGGTCTCTTCTGCCGGCGGCACTGTTTCAGTATTGCCGGACACGGCCTCTTCGGCTGCGGAATCGAAGAACATTCCTCTGAGCCTTCCCACCGCCTCGCTGAGCTGCGCACGCGACTCGGTGTGGTTTTTCATCGAGACGGCCCGCAGACCGAATCCGTCCGGATAGATGTCCAGATCGGGGTCGGGAACGAAGAAGAAATTGTTCTCCCTAGTGGCGCGAAGACGGCCCAGACCGGGCATCACTATCACTTTCTTTTCTTTGAGTACGGATTTCATCTCGTCCAGGAAACGGGCTATGATTAGGGACGCGTCATCGAAAGAAAGGCCGTTCGAACGGGCGTAGAAATCCACGAGCAGATGGTCGTTCTCGGGACGCTGATAGAATGAAAGCTTGCGGTACGGAGGATTCACGGTATAGCCCCTGTCGGAAAAAGTGGCGGGCACTTCTTCAGCAACGAAAGTTCCCAATCCCGGGAGCGACAGCTCATCGTGGTCGAGAATCAGTTCTCCCACCATCTTCGATAAAAGGTCTATATCCATATCATTTCTTCGCAAATAAATGTGTCCCCCCTCCACGCCCCGAGGCATACTGACTCATTCCGGAGCAGTCCGGCGGAAAAGCGACTTTCCTGCCGGAATCGTCCTTCGCGTCACAAAGATAGAAACTCTCACCTTAATTACGTAACTCCCGGGAAATATCTTGGAACTTTTTTTAAAAGGCTGCTCGGCACCGAGGCAAAAAAACTCAAAAAAAATTTGCATAACCGAGAATTTGAAGTACCTTTGCACTCCCGTAAGGAAAACACTCCTCCTTAGCTCAGTTGGTTAGAGCACCTGACTGTTAATCAGGGGGTCCTGGGTTCAAGTCCCCGAGGGGGAGCCAGAGGCGACAAATCAGTTGAAAAACCGGTTTGTCGCCTTTCGTTTTTCGCCCCGTCACTCAGTGATGATGAAAAAAACTTACCAAGTTATTTTTTCATCATCACTCGGAAGACAGCACGCCGGAGAAGTCGACGGGACGGGAGAAGG
>CAVKLO010000184.1:0-4278 GCA_963656985.1 Bulleidia sp.
GTTCCGACCCTGCGGAACCTCCCTCCGCTCATCAGGGCCACCCGGTCGCATTTCGATGCCTCGTCCATATATGCGGTCGAAACCAGCATAGTGATTCCGAAAGATTTCAGATAGGCGAGCATTTCCCAGAACTCCCGACGGGAAGAGGGGTCCACTCCTGTCGTGGGTTCGTCCAGAAACAGCACGGAAGGCGAATGGATCAGGGCGCAGCACAGCGCAAGCTTCTGTTTCATCCCGCCCGAGAGCTTGCCGGCCTTTCTGTCGGCGAAAGGCTCAAGACGGCAGTAGATGTCTCCTATCAGGCCGTAATTCTCCCGGATTGAAGTCCCGAAAACCGAAGCGAAGAACTCAAGGTTCTCTTTTACGCTAAGGTCTTGATAGAGAGAAAACTTGCCGGGCATATACCCCACCCTCTTCCGCAGTTCCCGGTAATCTTTCCGGATGTCGAGTCCATCGACCGAAGCTTCGCCCCCGTCCGCGTCCAGCAGTGTGGCCAGCAGGCGGAAGAGCGTGGTCTTGCCCGCTCCGTCAGGTCCGATGATTCCGAAAAGCTCACCCTTGCACACCTCAAGGCTCACTCTGTCGACAGCGGCGACCGGCCCGAACGATTTGCTCAGTCCTCTTATGCTGACTGCATTCCCCACGGTATGTTCCTCAGTGTTCATCATCCGTATCAGAGACAGATCCCGCCGTACATCCCGAGTTTGATGAAGCCGTCGTTCTTCACCGCGACCTTTACGGCATAGACGAGATTCTCCCGTTCATCGGCTGTCTGTATGTTCTTCGGGGTGAACTCGCTCTTGGATGAAATCCATTCCACCGTGCCCTCGTATTCGCGCACATTCCCGCCTCCGAAGTCCGCGAAGGTCCTGACTTTCTGCCCGAGACGCATCCCGCTTAGCTGAGCCGACGTGACATAGACCCGGAGAAACACATCGTCCAGATCGGCGATTTTCAGGAGCGGCTTTCCCGTCGAGGCGAACTCTCCGGCATTGGCGTATTTCGTGAGCACCGTGCCGTTTATGGGGGATATTATGCGACATTTGGCGATTCTGTCCTCCATCTGCGCGATCTGAAGTCCGATCGAGGAGCTTTGGGCGTCAACTCCGAGTGCAGAGTTGCCCAGAGTCGATTTCTGCGCGGCAATCTGAGCCTCGAGTACGGAAATCTGCGAGTTCACCTCATCCATCTGCCTGCCCGTGGCCGCCCCATCCTCGAACAGCTTCCCGATGCGGGACTTTTCTTTCAGGAGACTCCGCAGCTGCGCTTCCAGCGCAGCAATCTGCCCGTCCACATCCGGACGGCCGCTGCGGACCGCCTTTATGTTTTTCTCCAGCTGCAATTTCGCAAGCTCCAGCTGAAGAGAGTCTATGCAGCCGAGTTTCTCTCCGCAGACGACATTCTGGCCCTCTCTGACCCCGAATTCGAGGATTTTTCCGGTCGCTTCCGCACTGACCGTGATTTCTTCTGACTCGAAGCTTCCCTCCGCATCGTAACGGCTTCCGTTTCCTCCGCAGGAGACGAGGACCGCCGCCGCAGCGATGAGAGTCAGAGGGATTTTAATAGTGCTGTCCATATTCATTCTTTGTTTGTCGATGTAATTCTCCTTTATTGGCCGAGCATTGTCTTGAGCTTGTAGATATTCCGCAGAGCCTCCAGCCTGTGGATATTGCAGCGGCTCTCGGCGTTGTTCTCCTCGGTAATGTCGCGAAGCAGGTCATCGGCCGTGATGACCCCGTTCCGGAATTTGGACTCGGAGGATTCCCGTATTGATCGGCGCAGAGCGACGATCGCCCGGTCCTTTTCCTGCAGTTCGTTCATTTTTTCGATTTCCTTCTCGACCTGCGTCTGCTGTAGGGCGAAGTTCCACAGGTAGGCGGATTTGCTGTTCTGCAGCATCCTCGCCTGACGGTCCGCGGTGCGGATGTCGTTGCGCCTCGTGTAGAAAGAGGATATGTTCCACTGCATACGCACGCCCACCATCGCGTTCCACGAAAACTCGTTGTACATCATATCGTTGAACATATTCAGCCCCGGCCGGCCGTACCATCCCTGGGCGAAAAGGTCGAAATGCGGCATCACAGCCGAATTGACCATAGATTTCCGGACTCTTATCTGTTCCGCCTGCGCATCGAAAAGCAGCAGGGCCGGACTCGCGTTGACATCGGTCCTGACCGAAGGAATCGCCGGAATCTCGAAGATCTCGTTCTCTCCGATTTCGAGACCGGTCATCAGCGAGAGCACCAGGCGGTAGGCTTCCAGAGCTTTGGAGGTTTCGGTGAGTTTCTGCTCCAGAGAGAGTTGCTCCACGCGGATGCGGTCGATGTCAGACTGCATCACGGTTCCGTTCTTCGCCCCGGCCTGCGCCACGGAGAGATTCGCCTCAAGCAGCCCGAGCGAGTTTTCGAGCGTCCGGAGATTTTCCCGAAGAACCAAAATCCCGAAATACACCTCCGCAGTGCGGGACTCCAATTCCTCCAGTTCTTTCCCGACACCGAGCCGGGAGACCTCGCTTGCGGCCCTTGCATCCTCTTTCCGCGCCCGCGCCGCGCCTGCGTCCCAGATAGTCTGGGAAATCTGAAGCATAAGCTTGTACTGGTCTTTGGACAGACCCTCTATCTCCAGTCCGGCCGCCTTGCCGAGGCTTTCCAGCTCCTTCGGGAACTCCACCGCGTCAGTCTGCCAGGTCGCCTGTCCGAGGAACTGGACTTGAGGCAGGTAAGCTGCGGCGGCGTTCGCCAAGCTGTACTTTTCGAGGTTTTCCACAAGTTCGTACTGACGGATCAGAGGGTAGTTCTCCCGCGCACGGCTCAGACATTCTTCCAGAGACACCGCTCCGGCGCACACGGGAAGGACCGCAGCAGCCAGAAAAGTCAACATCTTCTTCATATCGTTTTCTCAAGTTTCTGGAACTCAACGATTTTTTCGAGCAGCACGGGGAGGGTCTCCTCCCTTTTCCGGAAGAACTCCTTCATCTGGGAATCGTTCTTGGAAAGGACAATCTTCGTTATCGGCGCCGTCAAGTATGCCCCTGCGAGAAGCGTGAACATCGTGACCATAAACTGCTCGCTCTGTTCTTCGGACAGTCCCTCGGAAATAAGCTGCTTCTGCATCGCGCTTCCCAGAAAGACTTTCTTCACGGCGAACTGCCTTGCGAATTCGCCCTCGTCCCTCGACAGCCCGTGCATCACGAAAGAAATGAGCTGCGGGTTCTCCTCAAGCATCAGCGAATAATTCCTGACACATTCCGTGAATTTGGTCTTCAGGTCGGTCGCCTCATCTTGCACCATTCCGAGCATATTGTCCCGGAACGTGACGAGAGCCCGCCCCATAACTGCATTGAACAGTTCCCGCTTGCTCCCGAAGTGATAGTTCACCAGGGCGAGATTCACCCCGGCGCTTTCTGCGATGTCCCGGACTCTCGCGCCGTTGAATCCGTCGCGTATGAAAGCGGCTCTTGCCGCCTCAAGAATCTTTTCTTCTGTAGTCTTTCCCATATTATCAGTATCTGCCTCGTCCGGCTTCCGGGATGCAGCTCCGCTTTCACAGATGTGCGGGCGGACCTCCCCGAAGCATTGACACCGCAAAGGAAAGACAAAAAAATTGGTTAAACAAATTTTTTAAACATTTGTTTAACCGAATGCACGGACAAATCACCCGCCGTACTGTCGGGTCAAGCTACCTGCCTTCAGTGAGGATGCGGCGGAGAGCAGCTATCTGAGAGTCGTCCAGACCGCATTCGCGTAGATAAGCGGCGGCGGAAGAGTGCAGGGTCGCGCCTTGAAGCTGAGTCTTGTAGAAGCCCAGAGCGTCCCAGTCTATGTCGGAGACATCGACGGCGCTCCAGTCTATCTTGAGATAGTTCTCGAGAACCTCCTCATTGCACATCAGCCAGATCATCCTGTCGATGGAGAGAGACTGCCTCAGCATATATGATTCGCCCCCGTCCGGTATCCGATAGTAATTCAGCATCGTGACCATATAGTCCCGGCGCAGCTCCTCTACCGAAGCGCCGCAGAGGGCCTCGAAAATCATAGTTACGAATCCGCAGCGGTCCTTCCCCTCATTGCAGTGGATCAGATAAGGCGGCTCGTGTTCTATCATAAACTTGACCGCCTCGCCCAGACGCGTCTTGAAGTCCTCGCAGAAACCGTTCGCGTTCATCCCGCAGGCCATCACGTTCCCGGCGGCATAAAGCGCCGGGCAATAAGAGGCCCCGTAGCCTTCCGACGCCATACATTTCTCCACCTTCTCCGGAGAGTCGGCAAGGTCTATCTC
>CAVKLO010000185.1:0-4256 GCA_963656985.1 Bulleidia sp.
GTCGCAGGAGGCTCCGAGCTTGCGGAGCTGCTCGAGGATGATGCCGCCGTGCTCTTCCTTCCACTCCCAGGCGTATTTAAGGAACTCCTCGCGGGTGAGGTCTTCCTTGCTGACGCCCTGCGCCTTCAGTTTCTGAACCACCTTGTTTTCAGTGGCGATGGAGGCGTGGTCGGTGCCCGGAACCCAGCAGGCGTTCTTGCCGTCCATACGGGCTTTGCGGATGAGGACGTCGTTCAGGGTGTTGTTCAGGACGTGTCCCATATGCAGGATGCCGGTCACGTTAGGCGGCGGAATGACTATGGTGTATGGCTCCTTGCCGCAGGGCTCGGAGTGAAAGAGCTTGTGCTCAAGCCAATAGGCGTACCATCTGTCCTCTACTTCGGACGGGTTGTACTTTGCCGGAAGTTCCATATTATCTGTGTCTATTATCAAAACTCACAAAAGTAATCCTTTTTAGGCTTTTATGCAAAGGGGCCGGGCTTGGCTTTCCGCTCTCGCGTGGTCGCTGCGCGGGCTTTGCGGAGCCAGGTGTGCGCTCGCGACGAGTCCGGACTCGGCTCAGCGCCCGATAAACTCGTTCAGGAGCTCATAGACTATGTGGGAGGGGAAGCCCATAACATTGAAGTAGGAGCCTCGGATGGCCTTGATGCCGATATAGCCGATCCATTCCTGTACGCCGTAGGCCCCGGCCTTGTCGTAAGGCCGGAAGGTGTCGAGATAATAGTCTATCTCGGCATCGTTCAGCGGCTTGAATTCCACCTCGCTCGTGTCCGTCACCGTCTTCATCCCCCGGCAGTCGCGGAAGGTCACGGCAGTCTTCACCTCGTGGCTGCGCCCCGAAAGGGAGTGCAGCATCCGCACGGCCTCTTCGCGGCTGTGCGGCTTGCCCAATATCAGCGAATCGCAGAGCACCATCGTGTCCGAGGTTATGAGGATTTCATCCTCGGCGAGCGGACGGTGAAAGTGCAGGTTCTTGCCTTCCGACATCAGGGCCGGCACCTGCGAGTGGGGTGTATCCGGGCTGAACTTCTCCTCGAAGTCAGTGTCGGTATCTATCGTAAAATCAATATTCAGGCCTTTCAGAATCTCCCTTCTTCGCGGAGAGTTGCTGGCCAGGATTATCTTCTTGCCTTTAAGATCCATTATGCAGTATTTCTGACGTGCTTCCGAATAGCTTTGCCGGGAAGCGCTCCGCCGGTGATTCCTAAGTGATTCCTAAAAAATAACTTACCAACTTATTTTTTCATCATCACTAAAACAGACTCTGATAGGTCGCCACGTCGAAGTGCCATTTTCCCTGGACCTTCATCACCATCTCCACCGTGTTGCGCACGAAGCCGCGTCCGCCGCCGTAAGGCGAAACGTACGAGGCCGCTTTCTTCACTTCCTCTACAGCATCGGCGGGAGCCACTCCGAAACAATGCATCATCACGGGTATGTCGGGAAGGTCGTCCCCGCAGTAGAGCACCTCATCCGGGCTGTAGCCGTGGGCTTCGATGTATTTATGGAAGTCGGCGAGCTTGTCGCGGGAGTGGAGGAACACGTCCTCGTCCGCCACTCCGATGACCTGACAGCGCTTCAGGATGCTGGGGGAATTCCCGCCGGTGATGACCGCCGGACGCAGTCCGTTCATAGCCGCCATCCTGACTCCGAAACTGTCCTTCGAGTCGAACTGCCGGAGGATGTCCCCGTCGGACGTGGCAAGTATGAGACCATCAGTGAAGACTCCATCTATGTCGAACACTAATGTCTTTATCTTAAGAAGCTTATCTCTCATCGTCTGAATCTATGATTTAGCTCCGCCCTGATTTATGAAATCGCCCAGGTTGAATGTGCCCTTGGGTTCGCCTCCCATAGAGATCGGCCCGAACTGCGACTCGTATTTGGAGATATTGTCAGCGAGGGCGTTGAGCAGTCTCTTGGCGTGCTCCGGCGTCATCACCAGACGGTTCGAAATCTCCGGCTTCGGCAGCCCCGGGAGCATCGTGGCGAAGTCTATGATGAATTCGCTGTGCGAGTGGGTGATTATGGCAAGGTTCGAATATGAGCCCTTGGCGATTTCAGGCTTGAGTTCCAGACTGATTTGTTTTTTTTCGTTCGTATCCATAACTGCGGTCTTTTGTCGCGCAAAATTACATAAAATCTCGCGACTTTCCGCCGGAGGGAGAAAAACGACTATATTTGCAAGCCCCTAACGAAAAAAAATGAGCCTCGACGCTCACGCGCGGAAGACTCATACTAACCACATAATTAATAACACTAAAACTAATAACCAAGGGCCGAGAGAAGCGATTGCTTCGTTGAGAACCTCAACCCGGATGCAAAGGTACGGCAATATTTTTAATTTGCAAATATTTTTAATAATTTTTTGAAAAATTTTCATAACTAAGATATGGCGTTTACCTACCCTTTCTGTTATAAGCCTATCCCTGAGATAGTTAAGGCCGCAAAGGAGCTAATGAGGAAGATAGGCGCGGATGCGGAATTGGCCGGCATCTTCTCCGAAGGGAAGATGCTGGGCGTTCTGATGGTCCGCGAAAAGGACTCGGCGGGCGGCGGCGGAGCGGGTTCTGCAGAGCGGAGCGCGGGGCTGAGCGGCGAGGCCTCGGAGTGCGGTGCAGGAGGAGGAAACGTAGAGTGCGGAAAAGACACGAGGGTGAGGTTCCTCTATGGATTTTCGGGATTGGCCGGAGGCCGCAGTGTCATAGACGGCTTCGTGCCGCCGATTTTCGACCTGAACGCGCCGGGGAGCGTGTATCGGGCGCGGGAGGCGGAGATTGTCGCGCTGAGCCGGCGTATCCGCGAGCTGGAAGGGTGTGGGGGCGGAGAAAGCATCGCGCAGCCGCAGGAGTGTGGGGGTGCGAAAACGCCAGCCGGGCCGCAGGAGTGTGGGGGTGAAGAGAGCATCGCGCAGCTCAAAGCGCGGCGGCACGCGATGTCCATCGAGCTGCAGGACTGGCTCTTCGAGCAATACCGCGTTCTGAACGCACTCGGGCAGTGGAGCAGTATCCGCGAGATTTTCCGCCGGCGCGGGATAATGCCGCCCGGAGGCACCGGCGACTGCGCCGCGCCCAAGCTCCTCCAATACGCCTATCTCCATAATCTTCAGCCGCTTGCGCTCGGCGAATTCTGGTACGGCTCCCCTCCTCTGCGCCAGCTCCGCCTCCACGGCTGCTTCTACCCGGCCTGCACCGGCAAGTGCGGCCCCCTGCTCGAATATATGATGCAAGGCATTGAGGTAGAGCCGAATCCGCTCGAGCGCGACGACTCCGGCTTC
This sequence comes from Bulleidia sp., assembly GCA_963656985.1. GTDB lineage: Bacteria > Bacteroidota > Bacteroidia > Bacteroidales > UBA932 > Cryptobacteroides. The sequence continues at coordinate 3,278 of CAVKLO010000185.1, forward strand.
AGCCCGCAGCTCGTCATCTACTCGGACGCGGACATCGTCGTGGCGAACAAGCCCGCCGGGATGCTTTCCGTTCCCGGACGCACAGCGTCCAATTCGCTTCTGACCCTTTTGCGCCGCCGTTTCGGGGAGGACCTGCAGTCCTGCCACCGTCTCGATATGGACACCTCCGGCGTGATGGTCTTCGCCTGGGGAGTGCGAAACAAGTCATTGATAGAGAAGCAGTTCGCCGAGCACTCCGCGAAGAAGACTTATGTCGCGAGGCTGATGGCTCCGCCTTCCGATGCGCGAGCATCCTGTTCCGAACGTTGCTTGGCGGCCGCTTCCGCGGCCAATGCGGGGGTCGATGGCCGCATTCCCGACAGCGGGCGGATCGAGCTGCCGCTCATCACGGAGTGGGACGAGCGGCCGAGGCAGATGGTCGATCACGAAGACGGCAAGACGGCGGTAACGGAATACGTTGTGATTGGCCGCAGGCCGAATGGAGAAATCGATGTACGCTTCACTCCCCTGACCGGGCGGACGCACCAGCTGCGCGTGCACGCCGCGCATCCCGCCGGGTTCGGGCGGCCGATCAAGGGTGACCGGCTCTATGGTGCGCATCCGGAGGTGCCCGCTTCGCGCCTCTACCTGCACGCCGAAAGTCTCACTTTCCGCCATCCCGCGACCGGAGAGCAGCTCAGTTTCACCGTTCCGGTGGAGTTTCCGCAGGAGTAGTGTGGGATAATCTGATTTTTCACCGCGTGGAGTTCCCCCTTCGTGCCCTGGCCGCACAGCCGGAGGAATCTTCGGTGAAACTGATGTTTTTTAGGGGAACACTCGCTGCGGGAAGATTCTTCGGAAAATGCCGCCATCGGAAGTTTCTTCGGGGAAATCACCGCCGCAGTATTGCGCGAAAGAAAAAAATGCTTATATTTGCAATCCCGATGGTGCTTGGGCCGGGAGGTTAGGCACTGGTCTGCAAAACCAGTTAGAGCGGTTC
>CAVKLO010000186.1:0-4243 GCA_963656985.1 Bulleidia sp.
ATTTTAGATAGCGTATGTATATAGCACGAAATCAATATCTTGAAAAGCTGAAAGCGGCGAGATTAATCGGCAGCCGAAGAAGCGGCCGGAGAAGATTGCTCTCCGGCTGTGACCGGGCATCTGTCCACTCGGAAGTTTGCACTTGAAAGGGAATTCTCTAACTTTGTGGGTTGAAATGATGTGTACTATGAAAAGAACATTACTCACAGCGATGATTCTGCTCGCGGCGGTCACTTCTGCTTCGGCGCAGAAAACGCCCGTCTTCGACCGCGGCCTCTCGCAGAAATCCTCCATCTTCATCCCCAAGGGAATGACTGCCGTAGGAAGTTCCATCTCCTTTAACCGCTACAGCGTCGGACGCGGAAGCTCCGAGGGCTATGACATCGCCTCCCTGCTCACGGGAGTGCAGGGCGGACTCTCCACCGTAAGAGTCTCCCCGGTAGCGATGTACTTCATAAAGGACAATCTTGCCGTAGGTGCGAGGCTCGGCTACTCCTATACTTCTCTGGACATAGACAAGGCCTCGTTCGAATTGGGCGACGATACGGATTTCGACCTGTCGAACCGCTACTACTCCGGCCAGAACTATTACGGCGCGGCCGTCCTGAGGAACTACCTGCCCCTGTTCGGCAGCCGCATTTTCGCGATGTTCAACGAAGTACGTCTGGGGGGCGGCATAAGCCAGAGCAAGACCTACTCTATGGACGAGGGCGAGAAGGACGGCAGCTTCTCCGACGGCTACAGGATCAATGTCGGACTCTACCCGGGCCTTACCGCCTTCCTGACGGACAACTTCTCTTTCGAAGTCTCCCTGGGTGTCCTCAGCTGCAGCTACAGCCACGATACTCAGACGCGGAATCAGGTGAAGACCGGCGAAGCCTCCCATTTCGGAACCTCTTATAAGCCCGACCTTCTGGAGCTCAGCTTCGCGATGATGTATCATTTCCCGGTAAGGGACAAGCGGAAGTGATAAATGATGAAGAAACTGCTGATGCTGGGATTGGTCGCCGCAGCGGCGACCGCCTGTCTGAAGAATGATATGATGCTGCCGAAGGAGGTCGCGGGCTTCGAGCGTTTCGCGGTCGTCGGGCAGCAGTCCGCCTCCATAAGCACGGCGGCGCGGACCGTGCGCGTGACGATGCCCTCCGGAACCTCCGAGGCGAATCTCAAGACGCTCACCATTACCGAATTGGCCTATACGGCCAATGTTTCCACCGCAACGCCGCAGCTTGGCGTGGGGAGCGTGGTGGACCTGAGCGACACGCTTCGCGTCACGCTCAGCAACTACCGCGACTACGAATGGAAGATCATAGCGTCCGTAGCGGAGAAAGGCGGCGAAGACGGGGAGCAGGAAGAAGCTGCCCGGCAGCTCTACAATATGAGCTTCGATGCCTGGTCGCGTTCCGGGAATGCCTGGATGCCTTTCGCGGAGAGCGCCTCCGATGAGCAGAGGCTCGTCTGGGCCACTTCGAACGAGGGTACTGCCGGCTTCCTCGGCAAGAATACCACGGTACCCGAAGAAAGTTTCGTCGCCGTAGCGGGCGAAGGGAAGAAGGCGGTGAAGCTTGCCAGCCAGTTTATGGTGCTGAAGTTCGCGGCCGGAAACCTGTTCACCGGCGAGTTCTGCGGACTGACCGGCCTTTCTGGAGCGGATCTGGCCTGGGGCGTGCCGTTTACGCAGCGTCCCGCCGCGCTCACGGGCTATTACTGTTATCAGCCGGTGACAATCGACAGGGTAGCCGACCCATATAAGGATATGCTCGGAAAAATGGACTGCGGCAGGATACAGGTGATTCTCGCCGACTGGGACAAGCATCCGAGTGCTGCGGTGGACGAGAAGGGACGCTTCCACGTCATAAATTCTAAAGACCAGTTCATAGACATAGAGAATGACCCGGCCATAATCGGCTATGGTGAACTGACTTTCGACAGCTGGATGGACGCTTACGCCCGGTTCGAAATCCCTATAGAGTACCGCGACTCCCGCAGCCCTTCAGTAGTGGTAATCGTGGCTTCCGGTAGCCGCTACGGCGACTATTTCACCGGCGGGGACGGCACCGTGCTCTATCTGGACGAGTTCAGTTTCAAATACTGATTACAGGATTATCCTCGCGCCGACGGCAATGCTGAATCGGAGAGGGTCTTCCGTATAGCTGCTTTTCACTTCGGCATTTCTTCCGGTACCGAAACGGTATCGGAGTCCCGGCTCCATAAAGAGTCCGAAGTTCCGCGCCAGATTATACTGCAGACTGAGCGATGCTCCGGACGACCACTGCAGTCCCTTGACGGACAGAGTATTGGTCGTCTGTTCCTTATGACTGCCCATCACGAAGTCCTTGACGGCTTTGCCAGAGACACATTTTTCCGCCGTCACTCCGGCGGAGACGCCCAGATCCAGCCTGCGGTATCGCAGCGCCCTGTAGTTAAGGTTCAGCGGAATGCCCAGATAATGGAGAGTCTGCGTGGTCTGCTCATAGGCCTTGGTCCCGCCATAGTTGAATTCGGAACGCAGAAGCGTGTAGTCGAGTCCGCTTTCCACGGACAGGCGGTCGGTGAGCGGATAGGCGGCCCTCACGGCGAAAGTGAGAGGCTGGTGATGATGGATATCATTGGAAACCTTATCGTTAAGGTTGGCTATGAGTATATCTTCCGTCTTGTCTCCCGAATAAGTGATGTCTCCGTTAGCGGCAGCATCTGAAGAACTGAAATCACTTGTGGGAGTATCCGCAAAAACACGGCTTCCATCGCCCCCGGTGAGTGAAACGCCTGCGGAGTTTGCTGTGAGAAGCCGCAGCGAAAGGCCTTCGCTGCGATGAGCGCGGCGCTGATTATCCTCTCTGAAGGCATCCCGGTAGTATTCGCTGTCCTCCAGACGGGCGTTTTCCGGCTGAGGCGCAGGCCTGACGGCCTCTTTTTCGGCAACGCTCTTTCCGCCGCCCTCTTCAGGCACGAGTTCCTTTTCTGCGTTGGTTTCAGGCAGTGATTCCTCTTCTGCGTCGGTATCAGAAACCTCGGCTACGTCTTGTGCAGAAGAGAGGGCCGGTGCGGCATTTTCATCCTGTACGCTTCTGCCCTCCGCCTCGGTCCGGAACAGGTTCCCGCTGCGTCTGCGCAAGTTTTCAGCTCCTGTGGACGTTTCCGGGGCCGCTTCCGCTGTCATAGCGGAAAGATGAGCTTCTTCCTGAGCCGGGAGTGAGGAGGAGACAGGGACCTCGGCTATGAGGGAATCCGGCTCCGGGTTCATTCGCGACAATCCTATGCCGAGTCCCGCGAGCAGGACTGCGGCGGCGGCGGCCGCAGCGCCGATCCGGGCGAAACGGCGGACGAAGATGCGCCCTTTCACCTTCCGCTCGATGTCCTCCCAGAGACCTTCCGGAGCGTCCATACCGTAATTGTCAGCCTTTTCTCGCAGGCTCCGTTTAAGATTCCATTCGTCCATTATAGCAAAGCGTTTACGTTTTTATAATCGTGTATCATTTTCAGCAGTCTGGCCTTGGCCCTGAAATACTGTGAGGAGACCGTCCGGGGTTCAATGCCCAGCATCCCGGCTATGTCGTTCTGGCTCAAATCTCCGAAAACATAGAGGTTGAAGACGGTCCTGTAGCCGTCGGGAAGCTGCCGTATCATTTTCATTATCACATCCATCGGCACATCGTGGAGACAGTCGTCGCTTTCCTCTTCCGGCAGATCCATCTCCCGCTCATCCAGATCCACGATCCGGCCTTTGGACTGGCGTCTCAGAAATCCCAGCGCCTCATTCACCACTATCCTTGTCATCCAGGCCCGTATGGAATTCTCTCCCCTGTAGCTGAATCTGCCCAGCGAGGTCAGAATCTTGGTGAAACTCTCCTGAAGTATGTCCCTGACGCTGTCGTCATCGGCAATGTAGCGTGAGCAGACGGCTGTAAGGTAGCGTATATGCGTTTCGTACAGGCACCTCATCGCCGAGGTGTCGCCGCCGGAAGCCCTTCTGACCAGTTCTTCTTCCGGGAGTCTGCTATCTGTCTGAAGCGTCTGCCGCATCCTGTGTTTTACCGTGATTCCCGAAAATAACAGCGGAGTGTGTTTCCGTCATCACTACATTCTGAACATTAATTGCAAAAGTGATAAAAATACTGCTTCAAATTTCAACTTTTCGGGCACTTTTTCCTCAATATCCCCCGAAAACGCTACATTTGCGATTATCAGGTGTTGATGAAATAGCTTTTTAAGAATCACGGAAAACAGTTCTATGAAAAATATA
>CAVKLO010000187.1:0-4142 GCA_963656985.1 Bulleidia sp.
CATCTCCTCCGGCTGCATATAATAGTTCACCCACTGCTGCGAGATAATCTTCTCCAGAGTGACGGTGGAGAACTCCGCGCGGGCAAGATAGGCGTTTATCTTGTCGTCGGTGAGCGGAGCGTAATTGGCCGCAGTCTCGGCGGTCTGCGCCACGACATACATATTCGCGGCCCAGTCACGGTACTGCTCCATAGACGCGCGGACACCCGCCTGGAACCAGCCCTTGGCATCCTTTCCCGCCACGGAGCCGCCCTTCTTGACGGCTATCTCGGCGAGCATCAGACAAGTCTCGGGATAGGTTATGAGTGGAGTGAACGTGTGCATCTTGTCCTGGTTAATGTAGTAGTCCTCTCCCTCGATGGCACGGGCCGGCATATTGTTGTTGCCGATGATGCCTCCGTTCTTGATGTAGTAACGGCTCTCGATCTGGGAGTGCATACGGATTTCCAGGTTAGCCTCCGTGCCGTCTTCCTTGTGATAAGGGACGGTAAGGTAGGCGTTCTTCTGATAGACGGAAGAAGAGCTGTCGGGATTTGCCGACATCCCCACGTAGCGGTCGATGAAGCGCGGCCAGCGGGCGGCATAGTCCGGGTACTCTTTCTTGAGGGTCTCGAACCACGTGTCGTTCAGGTCGTTGTTGTTGCCGTCGCCGAAGCCGTTGCGTCTCACCAGTATCGGCAGGCGAGGATCGTCGACCGACTTGAGGAAGTTCACGAAGGCTGCGGACGCGACATAGTTCGAGGTGATATCCTGGATGTCGTCGGTGTTGTTGTTGTAGTCGTTCGTGTGCTGATAGATGCAGGACTCGGTGTTGCTTGCGATAAGATTCGAAGCGGAAGTGAGCACCTCGTTCAGCACGCTGTTATAGAACGATGCGTCGGCATTTTCGACTCTCTGGGCCATCTTGACTCTGAGAGTGTTTCCGAACTTGATCCATTTGGCCACGTCTCCGCCGTAGAAGAAGTCGTTCGTGCCGAGCTTGGACTGGCTGTCGTTCGAGGCCTTGAGAAGCTCCACGGCGGCCTTCACCTCGGCATCTATCTTCTTGTACATAGGAGTCCCGTCGATGCCCTTCTGATAGAGGTCGTAGCGCGGTGTGCGGATACCTTCCGACTGGGCGCGGAACGCCTCCGTGATAGGAGCTGCGCCGTAAGTGTCCAGAACCCTCCACTGCTCGTAGTTCAGCAGTATCTGCGCTATGGCCTTCACGTCGTTGAACTTCTCCGGGGCGTCATTTTTCGGGATGACGGTGTTTATCAGGTAATCCAGTCTGAGGCCGTAGGCGCCGTTCCCCGAATAATAGTCATTATATGACGGCATATACGGCTCCGGATGATTGTTCGGCTTCTCCGGAGAAACATAGTAGCCGCTCGACGCTCCCCCGGCGGAGACGAGATACTGCATATATATCATCACTCCGCTGTATTTGGCGGTCAGGTGAGAACGGCTGTTGTTGTTGAAATTCATCGTGGCGCCGGTGAACACATTGCGCGGGTCCGTGGTTCCCAGCTGCTCCGGATCGGTATTCAGTTCCTGGAACTTGGACAGACAGCCGCTGAGCATCAGGACCGTTAAGAGTCCCGCAAAGAGATATTTCAGTGTTTTCATCTTTTCTTCCATTTTTAGAATCTGACGGTCAGGTTGAAGGCATAGGTGCGGTAGAACGGCACGGCACCGATGTCCATCGGCTGCAGAGGGTTGTTGCTTGAGATGGATGCAGGGTTGAGACCGTCCGTGAGCTTGTTGATGATGTAGCAGATGTTACGGGCGGTGAAGCCGAGACGCAGGTAGTTCGTGCCGAACTTCTTGCAGATGTGGCCCGGGAGACGGTATCCGAGGGAAACTTCGCGCAGAGAGAACCAGGTGTTGTCCTGGATGGACCCCTGCATAGCCGGCATACCCCAGCCGTAGTTGAAGATGTACCACATACCTGTAGTGACAGGACGGATGTTCTTCTGCTCCACGGCGTCCTTGTAGGTCATACCGCCCACATCGACCAGTTCTCCGACGGTTCCGTCGGCATTCTGGGTCGGAGCCTTCGCCCCTTCCGCGAATACCGCGTCGAGCATAAGTCCGTCATAGACGGTCTCGCCCTTGTAGTTTATGCGGGCGATACCTCCGTGCTCTTTGTCACGGCCTTCAAGAGTCGACTCCAGAGTTCCTCTCGGTACGCAGTATTTCCACATATTCGAGAAGTAGTTTCCGCCGAAGCGTCCGTCCGCCTGCACATAGAGGTCGAGTTGCTTCCACGAGAGGGAGGTATTAAGGCTGAGGGTGAAATCAGGCTCCACCTTGCCGAGGATATGACGGTCCCTGTCCCCTTCTTCGTTGCGGTCGTACAGAGTAAGCGGATAGTAGGCCGAGACTGAATTCGGGCTGCCGTATTCATTATAGTACTCGATCACCATCTTTCCGTTGCGCGGATCTCCCGGCTCTCCTTCCCAAGTCAGAAGAGGAGATACGTATGAGCCGTTCTTGTAGGAGGTCAGCACACCGAACGCGCCGCCTTCGTAGGCCCAGATTTCAGGAGCGGCGTCGTAACCGCCCATCAGCTGCCATTCCTTGACCTCGCTGTCGAGCTTGACCACCTTGCCCCGGTTCCGTGCGAAGGTTCCTCCGAAGGTCCAGCGCCAGTCGCGGGTGCGGACAGGGGTGATGTCGAACTGTATCTCGATACCCTTGTTCTGGATGTTACCGGCGTTTATCAGCTTGGTGCTGGCACCCGACTCGGCTACGGAGCCTACGGACATAATCTGGTTAAAGGTGTTGCTCTTATACCAGGCGAAGTCGATGTTCACCCTCTCGTCGAAGAATCTGGCGTCGAAACCGAGCTCGATGGACTGCTGGATTTCCGGCTTGAGGTCGGAGTTGTAGGCCGTTCCGAGGTTAGGATAGGCCGCGAGGACCGAGCCGCTCTTGTCCGGAGTATAGACGGAGGACTGGCTGAATACGCCGTAGCCCCGGCTTGTGGCATAGGCCGAAGTTCCCATACCCACACGGGCGATGGAAGCGCGGATCTTTCCGAAGGAGACCCACTCCGGAAGTGACTGTCTGAACGTGTCAGTCGCCACCCAGGAGAGGTTCGCGGACGGGTAGAACACGGAGTAGTTGTTCTCGCCTATCATATACGACGGGTATGTCAGCGTGGACAGCCAGTCGTTGCGGGCCGTGAGCTCGAGGAAGAGCTGGTCGCGCCATCCGAGGTTCAGAATGCCCGAGAGGCCGAAGGTCTGCTGGTTGCGCGGGGTGTAGGTGTACCAAGGATCTATCTTGTTCACGGAGTTCGAGAACGAGAAGACTCCCGGAACCACCAGACCGCCGTTCGTCTGCTTGCCCCACGAATGGCTTTCGGTGTTGCCGTAGAGTTCGGCTGCGAGAATCGCGGCTACGGTGAAGTCACCGGCATTCGTCTTGATGGTGCGCTCCGGCATCTGAAGCATACCCATCACGTTATAGCCGCCGGAAATGTTGCCGCTGCGGCCATAGCCGCCGGAACCCGACGGTCCGCCGTTCTCTCCGGTGCCGACCCAGGTGTCCTTGGTGCTGATGCCGTAGTAGTTATGGTTGGCTTTTACGCTGGCCCTGAGCCAAGGGGCGATATTCGCGTGCAGAGCGATGTCCGAGAGGATGGAATTCTCGTTGCGCATCTTCACCTGGGTGTCGCGGGTGTGGAAGTAGCCGCGCAGCGTACCCCAGTTCGACGTGGTCTCCACAGCCTGGGTCTCTGGATCCCTGTACTGCTTGTAGTATGAGGCGATGTCGATGTTTCGCGGCAGATAGTAGGCCGTCACCATACCGACATTGTTGCCCCAGTCCCATCCGCCCTGGCTGGCGCCGTTCTTCGCGGAGGAGAATGCGTATTTCACACCGAGCTCCAGAGAGAAGACGCGGTTCAGTTCGGTATTGCCTCTGAAGGAGATGTTGTGACGGGTGAAGTCGTTGTTTATGAACACACCCAGATTCTTGGTGAAGCCGTAGGAGATGCGGAACGAGGATTTCTCGCCGCCGCCGCTGATGGCCACGTTCGTGGTGTTGTTAATTCCGGTCTGATAGAATTCCTTCCAGTTGTTCGGATGAGGGGAGAACGGCGTGTTCTCTCCGTTCGGCATGTACTGGTTGATCAGCCTGCCGTCCATCTTCGG
>CAVKLO010000188.1:0-4142 GCA_963656985.1 Bulleidia sp.
GGATGCGGAAAGGTTGAAGCCTCCCGTAAACGGAGCGATGGAGGTGCCGAGGTAGTAACGGTAGTTGTCCGCCTTGTTAAGGTCGGTCGCGACGGAAATCTCGGAATCCGGACGCAGCCGGAACGCGTAGAGTCCCGAGTCGGAGTCTATCCCCGTCAGCTTGCCCGAGAGGATCGCCCCGACGGGATAGCCCTCCACGTATCTGTCCTTCACGGTAATCTTGTTCGCGTAGGACGGGGTGTAGCGGGTGACTTTGTTATAGTTATAGGCGAAGTTCACGGAGGCTGTGAGGCTGAAGTCCTTGCGCCGTACTATCCTGCCGCCGAGGGTGAACTCGACTCCGCTGTTCAGTATGTCGGCGGAATTGAAATACTGCGAAGTGAATCCGGTGGTGGAAAGCACCTGGGAGGAGGTCACGATGTCCGTACTCTTGCGCAGATACCCCTCCGTGGAGAAGGTCAGGGCCTCGTTCCAGAGCCCGAGGTCGAGCGACGCCTTCACGTCCTGTGTCTTCTCCCAGCGGAGATTCGGATTCGGGGCGGAAGGGATGTAGCCGAGCATATGGGCGGTGTCGTTCCAGTAGCGGTACTGCTGCCTGTAGTACTGCATCACGAGGTTCGGGGTCGTGGATGTGTTCACGTCGCCCGTGAAGCCCGTGGCGGCCCTGAAGGTCAGATGGCTGACAGCCGGGAAGCGGTCCATAAACGCCTCCTCCCCTATATGCCAGGCCCCGCCGGCGCTCCAGGTGGGGTTGAACTGGCGGTCCATACCGAAATTCGAGCTGCCGTCCGTGCGGACGGAGAAATTGAAGACGAAGGTCTTCTTCAGATAGTAGTCTGCGGAGGCGTAGAACGAGGCGTAGCGGTTCTCAGTGAAATATTCGCCCGAGAGGGCCTCCACAGCCCTCACCCACGCGTCGCTCTCGCCGGAGATGGTCGGAAGGGAGCTTGTGGCTGTCTTGGGGTCGTAATTGTAGCGCTTCGTGAAGATGGTGTTCGAGGACGAGCCTCGGATTTCGGCTCCGGCAATGGCCGAAAGCGTGTGGGAGCCGAAGCTCTGATTATAGGCGAAATGTCCGCGCAGCACATAGCTGCTGCGGTTCGCGGAGTTCTGGGTGATGGAGCCGTAGAGCTTGTTCTGCGAGTATTTGTCGTTCCCGAGGCGGTCCTTGAAGGCCGTGTAGGTGTCCTTGCCGACGGTCTTGTCGGTGCGGTTATTCGAGAAGGAGTAGGAAGAGAGACCCACGAAGCGCAGAGGCTTGAGTATCTTCACCTCCAGCTGCCCGCGCACCGTGTTCGCGAAATTCACCGTCGAAGTGCTGTTCTCGCTGAGTTCGCGGATGATGTTGAAGCCGTTCGAGGGCATAACCTCGGTCGTGCTGCCGTTCATAACGCCCAGAGAGAAATAGGTCTCGTCCGCGGCGTAGCTGCCGTCATCGGCATAGACCCTCTCGTAAGGGTTCGCGAAATAGGCGTAGGTGAAAGCGTCCACGTAGCTGTCCGGCGATACGGAGGACTGTCTGGAGAGGTCCGCGCCGAACTCTATCCTGACGGGGTCCGCAGGGTTCATCGTCATATTCGCCGTGACATTGTAGCGGCCGTAATTGTTCCCGATGAGCATACCGTTCTCGTCGGAGTAGCCCAGGGAGAGGTAGTAGGTGTACTTGTCCGCTCCGCCGCTCATAGAGACGTGGTGGTTATGCGAGAAGGTGTTGCGGAAGAGTTCCCTGTACCAGTCGGTGGTATGCTCCCCGAGGGCGGCGATATATGCGTCCTGCCGGGCCTTATCGTCCTTCATATAGGCGAAATCGCCCAGACCGGCGCGTATCTGCCCCACGATTCCGACCACCGGGTACACGGCCTCGCCTGCGGCGTATCGCTCCGCCGAGAACTCGTTCCAGAGTTCATCCTCCCAGGCGAGCTTCTCGCGGGAATCCATAAGGTTCACGCTGCGCTGCGGAGAAAAGGAGAAGGAGAAGGAGTTCGAGTAGGAGAGCTTCATCCTGCCTGCCTGCCCCTTTTTCGTCGTGACCACTATGACCCCGTTCGCGGCCCGCGAGCCGTAGATCGCCGCAGCCGCCGCATCCTTGAGGATGGTGACGTTCTCGATGTCGTTCGGATTTATCCCTCCGACTCCGCTGACGAAGATGTCATCGAAGCCGCCCGCCTTTATCTGCTCCGAGGTCAAGTCCGGAGTGTCGTTCTGGAGCGGCACGCCGTCCACCACCCATAGTGGGCTGGAACTGCCGGAGAGGTTGTTCACGCCGCGGATGCGTATGCTCGACTGCTGCCCGGGCCGGCCCGAAGTGGCCGAGACCGCCACTCCCGCGACCTCGCCCTGCATAAGCGAGGCTACCGAAGTGAGAGGCTTGCTCCGGAAAGTTTCCGAAGAGAGGATTCCGACCGAGCCGGTGATGCGTTTCGTGGTGGTCTGGGCATAGCCTGTCACCACCACCTGGTCGAGGAAGTCGGACTCGTAGGCGAGGACTATGGAAATCTTGTCCAGACTGCCTTTAAGAGGGTATTCCACCGTCTCCATCCCGACGAAGGAGAAGACCAGAGTCCGCGCCTTTTCCGGAAGAACGAGCGAGAACGTGCCGTCGGATTCAGTCATAGTACCCTTTCCGGGCACTTCCTTCACGGCCACGCTCGCTCCCGGCAGAGGCTCTCCCTGGTCGTCTTTCACCACTCCCCTCGCCGTCCTCTGGGAAAATGCCGGAAGCGTGACGAGAAGCAGGACCGCCATAAGCGGAAAGCGTTTTTTCATAAGTATCACATTTTCGGGACTCCGGAAGTTCCGACCTCACGTAAGTCCCATAAATAAAACTGCCCCGGAACAGCGTACGGTCCGGGGCAGTCCCCTCCTAAAGAGGGTTCTCAGGGTAATACGCTACTCCTCCGTGCGCGTCCTCCAGTCACTTTTCGTGAAATGGTCCGGAAAGACGGCGCGTTCCACGACTTCACCTGACGCAAGTCTGACGTATGTCCCGAAGCGGCGCTCGCCCTCACGCAGGAGAATTACGCGCGCCCCCGACTGTAGATTGTTATAGACAGTGTTGCCTCCGCCGTAGCGTCCGTAGCACAGAATAACACCTTTCCACATCGTGACATAGTCGTTGTCGTGGTCGTGTCCCACAAATGTAGCAAAAATATCTCCACAATCAAGTATCGCGTCGAACATTCCGCTGTTATGGTATGGAGCGCAGCACGCCTCCATCCTCGTCCCGTAAAGCGGCGCACCGTCGCTGGCCGAGGCCTCGCGGTACTCCGGAAGCGGAATATGGAAAAAGCCCAGAGCCGGAAGAGGCACTCCGCCGTTCGCCTGCGTATAGGCGGCGCTGCGGGCGCGGTAAGCCTCGATCTGGTCCCCGTGGATCCGGTCGTACTCCACGAAATCGCCTTTGTCGTCGAAGATGTGCGCGTTCGAGTCGATGCAGTACAGCACGGCCGCCACCCTCCCGCCGCAGGAGCTGAGCAGCTCCACCGTATAGTCGGGAGACTCCGCATCGCCCCTCGGAGGGTTCACGCAGTTCTCGAACGAAGCGGCTATGTCGTAGAGGACGCTTCTCGGCACTCCGAACTCATCGTCGTGATTCCCGAAAACCGTGCAGAAAGGCACGCCGAAACTGTCGATGTACGAGAGAATCTCACGCATATTCCTGTCGGAGGGACGCGCATAGACGATATCTCCCGTGAGCACGACAAGGTCGGGACGCTCGATGCGCATAACGCTGTCCACCAGAGCGCGGACCTTCTTTGCCGCCGGCTTGTTTCCGACATAGTGCAAGTCAGTCAGCTGCACTATCTTAATCTGCCCGTCAGCGTGAAAGCGCAGCTGGTTGCTCCGGGCGGCCAGCGGCAGAGCGAGGCACAAGGCCAATGCCAATATCAGAATCTTTCGCATACTTTTCATTTATACGGACGTCCCCTCCCCGGGGGACGTCCAATCCGATTCTCCTTAATTCCGAGCCTTCCAGTACATCTCGATCTCCTCGAGCGTCCTGCCTGTCGTCTCAGGTATCTTCTTCCACATCAGATACATATACGGCAGACACATCAGCGCGAAGAAGAAGAATGTGCCGGCAGGCGTCAGATGATTCATAAACCAAGGCGTGAACTGCCCGATCAGGTAGGTCCACACCC
>CAVKLO010000189.1:0-4137 GCA_963656985.1 Bulleidia sp.
CGGGGAATCCGCGCCGATGATGCATATCCGCGAGATGATAGACAAAGTGGCGCCGACCGATGCGAGAGTGCTTGTCACCGGACCGAACGGTTCCGGAAAAGAACTCGTGGCGCGTCAGATCTACCGGCAGAGCCGGCGCTGCGATATGCCGTTCGTGGAGGTCAACTGCGCCGCCATTCCTTCCGAGCTCATCGAAAGCGAACTCTTCGGACACGAGAAAGGCTCGTTCACTTCAGCCATAAAGCAGCACAAGGGCAAGTTCGAGCAGGCGGACGGCGGCACGCTCTTCCTCGACGAGATCGGGGATATGAGTCTCGCAGCCCAGGCGAAAGTGCTGCGCGTGCTGCAGGAGCGCAAGCTTTCGAGGGTCGGCAGCGACAAGGATATCGAGGTGGATGTGAGGGTGATCGCCGCGACTAACAAGAACCTTCCCGAGGAGATCCGCAAGGGAAACTTCCGCGAAGACCTGTATCACCGTCTGAGCGTCATCGTGATCAAAGTCCCGAGTCTCGACGAGAGGAAGGACGACATTCCTATGCTGATAGATTTCTTCGTGAAGAAATACACGCAGGACGGGCGTCCGAGATCATTATCGCCCGAAGCCGTGAAGATGCTCCAGGAGAAAAGCTGGCCGGGCAATGTCCGCGAACTGGACAATGTGGTGGACCGTCTGCTGATCCTCGGGGGCGACACGGTCAGCGCCGAGGACGTTAAAGACTACGTAAACCTATAACTGCGCGGCTGAGGAGGCCTTCATCTTCTCCTCGTGCTCGCGCTGCGCACGCTCCACGGATACTGAGCGTTTCAGGACGAAACCGCTTCCCAGATATTTGGTACGCACATCCTCATCCGAGGCAAGGGCCTGCGGAGTACCCTGCTGCAGTATGGTGCCTTCGTAGAGGAGATAGGCGCGGTCGGTAATGGCAAGGGTCTCGCCCACATTGTGGTCGGTGATGATGACGCCGATGTTCTTGTATTTGAGCTTCGCAATGATATACTGGATGTCCTCCACCGCGATCGGATCGACTCCCGCGAAGGGTTCGTCCAGAAGAATGAATTTAGGGTCTATGGCGAGGGCGCGCGCGATTTCGCAGCGGCGGCGCTCGCCTCCGGAAAGCTGGATGCCGAGGCTCTTGCGGACCTTGGAGAGATTGAACTCGTCGATGAGGCTCTCCAGACGCTCATACCTTTCGGCACGTTTCATCCCGGACATCTCCATAACCGAGAGGATATTGTTCTCCACCGACATCTTCCTGAATACGGAAGCCTCCTGAGGGAGGTAGCCGATGCCTTTCTGGGCACGCCTGTACATAGGAAGGCCTGTGATATCCTCGTCGTCCAGGAATATCTTCCCCCCGTTGGGTACTATCTGGCCCGTGATCATATAGAAGCTCGTGGTCTTTCCGGCTCCGTTGGGACCCAGAAAGCCGACGATTTCGCCCTGCTCCACCTGCATAGACACGCCCTTGACCACTGTCCGGACTCCATATTTCTTTACTATGTTTTCGCAGCGAAGTATCATCTTTCTAACTATTTGGTATTCAATGACAGATCCTGTATGAGTCCCTTGACTTCGGGATTATTCTCCGCCATCGCGCCTATTTTTTCCTCGGGAGTGTATATTATCTTTTTATCCGCATACTGCACGGACTTGACCGTCAGGTTTACCGAGCTGCAGGACAGAGCCTTGCGCAGGCGGCTCTCTATGTCGCGGAGCTTGTTCTGCTCGATCCAGCCCTTCTGCGCGTCATTCGCTACGGTGAAGCAGACCGCTTTCACTCCGTCGGTGTCCGAGAGTTCCAGCTCCGCGTTCTCCAGAGCGCTGCCCAAGCGCGGAGAGGATGTCCGGAAGGCGGCGGCGAGGGCGGCCCACTGCGTGCGGACCTGCTCATCGGTCGGCAATTGCCGGGCCTTGTCCGGCTCCTGAGGCGCAGTTTCGGCGGGCTTCTCTTCCGTCAGTATGGCGGATATCGACAGGGAGGCCCCTCCAAGGGCGGGATGCCTTCTCGGGGAAGGGTCACCGGAGAGCTGAGGTGCGGAAGCGGCTGTGGTATCTGAAGCGGGAGCTTGCGAAGAAGCGGGAGCTGCGGCGGCCCCGGCGGAAGAAACCGCAGGGGCGGAAGCTGCCTTAACTGAAGCTGCCGGAGCGGATGCCGTCTGTGCCCCCGGCACGCCCTTTATGAAACAGAGCTTCATCAGCGTGAACTCCACGTGCAGACGCTGGTTCAGGCTCGCGCGGTAAGCCGCCTCGCACTGGGCGGTAATGTTCAGTGCCTCGTAAAGGAACTGGAGCGGGCATCGCGCGGCCTGTCCGGCGTAACGCCGGCGAAGGGACTCGGGAAGGTCGAGCAGCGACTCCAGTCCGGCTGTGCGGCTCACGATGAGGTCGCGCAGATGCGAACTCAGCGCGGAGACGAAATATTGGGCGTTGAAGCCCTTGGAAAGCACTTCGTCGAATATGAGCAGGGCGGAGGAGTAATCGCCCGAGAGGAAAGCGTCCACGAGGCGGAAGTCGTACTCGTAGTCGAGCACGTTCAGGTTCCGCATAACGTCGGCGGCGCGGATGTCGCTGCCGCAGAACGCCACGCTCTGGTCGAAGATGGTGAGGGCGTCGCGCATCGCCCCGTCAGCCTTAGCCGCGATGATGTGCAGACTCTCGTCGTCGATGGCGATGTTCTCCTTTGCGGCTATGCCGCGAAGGTTCCTCACGATGTCGGGCACGCTGATGCGGTTAAAGTCATAGGTCTGGCAGCGGCTGAGGATGGTAGGGATGATCTTGTGCTTCTCCGTAGTGGCCAGAATGAAGATCGCGTAGGCGGGCGGCTCTTCGAGAGTCTTCAGGAAGGCGTTGAACGCGGCCTGCGAAAGCATATGAACCTCATCTATGATGTACACGCTGTAGCGTCCGACCTGAGGAGGTATCTGCACCTGTTCGAGCAGGGCCTTGATGGCGTCCACGCCGTTATTCGAGGCTGCGTCCAGCTCGTGGATGCAGTAGGAGCGGCCCTCCGCGAAGGATTCGCAGGACTCACAGTGCCCGCAAGGTTCCATATCGGGCCCCGGGTTCGAGCAGTTTATCATCTTCGCGAAGATACGCGCGGTGCTGGTCTTGCCCACCCCTCGCGGACCGCAGAAGAGATACGCGTGCGCGAGCTGCCCCCGCAGAATGGAATTCTTCAGGGTGCGGGCTATGTTATCCTGTCCGATCAGATTCCCGAAGGAGTCGGGACGGTACTTCCGGGCAGATACGATGTATGATTCTGACATAAGAAGCAATCCTTAACCCACAAATGTAAGCATTTTTTGTAACTTTGTGAGTTCAGGAATATGGAGATTGCGAATATGAAAATGAATCCTGTAAGATTTTCCGCTCTCATCGCGGCCCTGCTGATCGGCTTCTGCCTTGGCGGAGCGGCCGATGCGGCGGCGCAGGCGCAGATAAAGACCCGCAAGGTCAGGATAAGCGACTTCACGATGAAAACCACTAAAGTGGTGCTGCGCGGCGAGGATGGGCTGAGCGCGGCCATCGTGAGCGAAGTGACGAGCCGGTGGCGGCTTTCTCCCTACGAGTTCTGCGACACGGAAGAATACGGAAAGCTCAAGAGCAGCTCCGACTACTATTTCCTGCTCCTGACGGGCGGAAGCGGGCCGGGCGAGAGCGGCATTCTCTCCCTGACGCTGGTCAAGGGAGGAAGCGAGCAGGACCCGGACCCCTCGAAGGAAAGTCTGACTCTGGTGAGGTTTCCGCTCTGCTCCGCCGATAATCCGAGCGGACGCGAACTCACCCTGCTGCCGGCCGCCATAGACATCATACAGGATTTTACCTACCGCGCAATGCTCTCTGACAAAAACGCTTACAGCAACCTCACCGCCTACGCCGCCCGGAACGCGAAGAAAAAAGTCGGGCGCATAGTCTTCGCCCCCGAAGACGTCAGGGGAGTGAAGAGCGAGCTGCTCAGCGGCGGAATCTCCGTCAGCGAGGAAGCGGACGAGCTGTTCGAGCAGGGCGTGGAAGGCACTCTTGTGAGTTTCATAGTGGCCCCGACCGTCCCGGCCGGTGGCCAATCTTGCTACAAGATGCTCATCGACGCCGGCACACACGAGCTGTACCGCTGCCGGCACGAGCGCATCAGAGAG
>CAVKLO010000190.1:0-4104 GCA_963656985.1 Bulleidia sp.
CATTATGGCATGTGAAGACTATTATGCGGTAACAGTCGCCGCACTGGACACGAATTTCCTCAGGCTCTTCGACTACAGGACCGCAGGCTGCGACGGGAACAGGATACTGGCCGGAGAGGATGAAGCCCTCGTATCCGAAAGCTTCGCCCGCAAGGCCTTCGGCGCGGACGACCCTGTCGGTAAGACATTCACCCTGTCGGGGAAAAGATATACCGTAAGCGGCACCATAGAGGACTTCGGTCCGTTCGATGTTTTCTGCCATTACGACATCTTCTTGAGTATGAAGGTGATGGAGAAGATGCTGCAGAGGATGGACAATTTCGGCACCGTCCA
Organism: Bulleidia sp.; assembly: GCA_963656985.1. Classification (GTDB taxonomy): domain Bacteria; phylum Bacteroidota; class Bacteroidia; order Bacteroidales; family UBA932; genus Cryptobacteroides. Next base: position 334 of record CAVKLO010000190.1, read on the forward strand.
GACTTTCGTCACCCTCGCACCCGGAACCGACCCGGACGCGGTAGCGGAAAAGCTTCTGGACAAATATATGGAGTATTGGGGCAGCTGGTATCACCGGGACGGGTCATCAGGTTCATTCCTCTACGGTTCCACCCTCACGCGCTTCGACAAGCTCTATTTCACCGATATCGAGAGCTACTCCCCTCTTCGCAAAGGCGACAGGAAAACGGTAGAAATCCTTCTGCTCGTCGCTCTCGTGCTCCTCATATCCGCCGTATTCAACTATATCAACCTGACCGTGGCCCAGACGGGCAAGCGTGCGAAGGAGATGGCCACCAGAAGGCTGCTCGGCGAGTCTTCCGGCAATATAGTCCGCAGATACATAGCCGAGTCGTTCGTCTTCACGGCGGGCTGCTTCGCGATCGGCTGCCTGCTTGCGGCAGCACTGAAAGACAGCTTCGCGAAACTGCTCGGGAGTGAGCTTGTATTGGCCGCATCGGCGGCCGACATAGTGGTCTGCCTGCTGCTGCTCGTCTTCCTCACGCTCGCGTCCGCGCTCCTGCCGGCCGCGCTCGTGTCGAAGTTCCGGCCGGTCGATGTGGTGAAAGGGAGCTTCCGTCTGCGCAGCAAGATGGTTTTCAGCAAGATATTCATAGTGTGCCAGAATGTGATAAGCACCTCGCTGATCGCCGTGTCGCTGACTATGCTGCTGCAGATGAATCATATGGTGAATCTGCCGACGGGATACGGGACTGAAGATGTGCTGACGATGAAAAGCTGGCGGCTCGGCTACAACAAATCTTCCGCGCAGGCCGCCCTCGCCGGGCGCGTAGCAGCCCTGCCTCAGGTCAGGGAGGTCGGACGTTACCTCACCTCCCCTTTCGCCTGCGGCTCGAACGGAGTTCACATCGAGAACGAGAAACTGTCCTGGATGAGACTTGTCCAGGTGGACAGCGTCGCATTCAATATCCTGGGATTCAAGGTTCTGCAGCAGTGGGGCGAGCCGTCATACGGGAAATGCTGGTTTACGGAAGAGACTGCGTCGCGCTACGGCACCACCGAGGACAAGCCTTACGCGGGCGACAACGAAGAGTACAAATGCCACGGAATCATCGCGGATTTTATGGCGGGAACGGCGCTGGACGAGCCTATGGACGACAGCCATAACGCCGTGATGCTCCGCGACTGCTCGGAGTATTGTATGGGACTCATCATAAAGACTGTCGGAGACCACAGGGAGGCTCTTGACGCGGTCCGCGGAGTCTGGACCGAAGTGGCTAAGGAATATCTCGGAGTGCCTTCGGAACCTGACGGCCTCACTTACATCGAGGACTATCTCAACGACTCGCTCACGGGCAAGCGGAACACGATGACTCTCGTAATCACCTTTATGCTGATCGCAATCCTCATTTCCGCGCTCGGACTCTTCGCGATGGCGGTCTATTACACCGGGCAGCAGTCCCGCGAGATCGCCGTGCGCAAGGTCTTCGGTTCCGGAGTGAAGAGCGCCGTGATGCGGCTTTCGAAGTCGTTCCTGATTATGGCGCTCGCCGCAGCGGTCATCGCCGTCCCTATCTGCATCTGGGCCATACGCTTGTACCTCAACGGCTTCTATAACCGCATAGACTTCCCCTGGTGGGTAATTCCGGCGGCGGCGGTCCTGACCTGCGCGATTTCGTTCATCTCGGTCGTCAGCCAGACGCTGAAGACCGCACGCGCGAACCCGGTCGATACGCTCAAGCAGCAGGATTAGGCGACGCGGGGGCGGCTCCGCCGCTCCGCGTCCAATCCCGCCCGCACGGGATGCGCCATCGTGATGATGAAAAATCCCCGCTTCGATTTTGCGGAGGATTCGGGAATCACTATATTTGCCGCACTTCCCCGCGCGTGTAGCTTTATGAAGAAAATATGTGTTGCGCTTTTCGCGATTCTCGCCGCCGCCACAGCCGGTGCGCAGTCACCGTCCGTCGAGTCACGCTTCGAGATGAGGGCTGACGCCAGGCTTCCCAAGGATGGAGACCTGCTGAATGCCCATCTGGCAAACCTCTGTGTGGACACACGTTTCACGGAGAATCTCAGTTTCCACTGGAGAGTGCGGTTCTCCAAATGGTTCGGAGAGCATAACATCATCAATTCGTCCGACTTTCTCTACCTGAAATGGCAGCCCTTCGAGCATCTGCGCTTCAAGGCGGGAAGAGACTGCCTCTACATCGGAGGCTACGAATATGAACAGGGTCCCATCGACATCTTCTACACATCGGAATTCTGCAACAATGTGGCCCCGTACAAGTTCACCGCGACCGTGGACTTTGTGGGAGAGAACGATATGCTCGGCCTCCAGGTCGGCGAGACTCCGTTCGGAAAGAAGGGCGTGATGCTGAGCGCGATGTGGAACGGACGGCACGGCTTTTTCGAGTCTCTCTGGTCGGTGAACGCCGGAGAAAACCTCGAAGGGAAGTATTCCTGGCTCCTGGGTCTGGGCAACCGCTTCCTCCTCACCGACGCGCTCACGTTCTATCTGGACTGCACCGACCGCCTCCACGGAGGTCTGCTGAAGGATTTCACCATCGTTCCGAAACTGACCTGGAGACCGGGCCGGCTGTTCGGAACCCGTCTGGAGGGTTCCATCGACTATAACCGCAGCGGCGAGTCCAATTACCGCGTCTCGGCGGACGGCATCTCTTATTTCTGCAGCCTTCCGGACGAGTTCCGCTGTCTGAACGGAGGCATCCAGTTCGAGTTCTTCCCGATTAAGGCCATCGGGGACGATTTCAGAATCCACGCCGCCTACAACCACCGGCAGACCAAGTCCTTCGTCACCGGCGATGTCGCGGACTCCGACTGCCTGAACATCGGCATCACATATAAGCTCCGCCGGCGCGGCGGCCCAAAATAGTCTGTTATGCTCCCCTGATTCCGCGATGTTTCCGGGGACTTTTTTTCGTGCGTCTGTTTCATAATCTTCCGTTTTTATGTACATTTGTAATCTGGTACTAAAACCGAAGCTTATGTTCGATTCCACTCACGGACTGTATGTGGCCCACGGGCCGGAAGGTCCCATTTCCATCTGCGGCCGGATGGCGAACCGCCACGGCCTTATCGCCGGAGCCACGGGAACCGGCAAAACCGTAACCCTCCAGGTCCTCGCCGAAACTTTCTGCCAGGCGGGAGTGCCGTGCTTTATGGCCGATATGAAGGGAGACCTCAGCGGCATAAGCGAAGCGGGAGCGATGAACGGCTTCATCAGCAAGCGCTGCGCGGAATTCGGTATCGATAATCCGCAGTTCGCACCCTGTCCGGTGCGCTTCTATGACGTATTCGGCGAGCAGGGGCATCCGATGCGGGCCACGGTGTCAGATATGGGTCCGCAGCTGCTCTCCAGACTTCTCGGCCTGAACGAGACGCAGACGGGAGTCCTTAACATCCTCTTCAAGGTGGCCGACGACAGGGGCCTCCTGCTTCTGGATATGAAGGATCTTCGCGCTATGCTCAGCTACATAGCCGACCACGCCAAGGAGCTCACCGCAAGTTACGGGACTGTCTCCTCCGTCAGCGTGGGAGCCATCCAGAGAGCCCTTCTGGAGCTCGAGAATCAGGGCGCAGAGAAATTCTTCGGCGAGCCGGCCTTCGACATCTATGACCTGCTGCAGACGGAAGGGGGGAAGGGCGTGATGAGCGTCCTCGCGGCGGACAAGCTGATGCTGAACCCGAAACTCTATTCGACTTTCCTGCTCTGGCTGCTTTCCGACCTCTATGCCAGCCTCCCGGAAGTCGGAGATATGGATCTTCCGA
>CAVKLO010000191.1:0-4089 GCA_963656985.1 Bulleidia sp.
CTCTTACACTTTCTCCGCCAGCGTGCGGGCGAGGTCGATGAAGGCGAGGGAGTCCGGGCGGGAGGAAAGCGCGGCAGGCTCTCCGTCGTCGCCGCTTTCGCGTATGCTCTGCACCAGAGGAATCTGCCCCAGAAGGTCGATTCCGAGGGACGAAGCCATCTTCACACCGCCATCACGCCCGAAAAGATAGTACCTCTCGGACGGATGCTCCTCGGGAGTGAACCACGCCATATTCTCCACCAGGCCGAATATCTTGCGATTTATGGAAGGGTTACGGAACATATTCACGCCCTTCTCCACATCGGAGAGCGCCACGTTCTGAGGAGTGGTCACTATGACAGCCCCCTCCATAGGAATCTCCTGTACCAGGGAGATATGGATGTCTCCCGTCCCGGGAGGCATATCTATGAGAAGGAAGTCCAGGACATCCCATTTCACCTGCAGTATCATCTGCTTCAGGGAATTGCAGGCCATAGGGCCACGCCAGATGAGAGCCTGCTCCCGTGGGGCGAAATAGCCTATGCTCATCCATTTCACACCGTATTTCTCTATCGGGACGATGAGTTCGGGCGCATCGTCCGAGAGCTTCACGGCCTGAGGAACCTGCCCCTCGGTGCCGGTCATAAGCGGGACGGAAGGCCCATAGACATCAGCGTCAGCAAGTCCCACCCGGTATCCCAGACGGGCGAGCGCCACGGCGAGATTCACCGCCACGGTGCTCTTGCCCACGCCTCCCTTGCCGGAAGCTATCCCGATGATGTGACGGACTGTGCTAAGCTGCTCCAGTCCGAGCTTGGGCTGAGCGGACTTGCGCGGAGCCTCGTCCACGACCTGCGTGGACACCTCGACTGAAGTCCCCTGAGGCAGCGAACGTATCAGGGCCGCCCGGGCGGCTCCTACCAGATATTCGGTGAGCGGGTCGCGGCGGCGCGGAAAGCCCAGCATCACGGAAGCCTTGCCGTCCGAGAGTTCCGCCTGCGTGACCATCCCGAGCTCCACTATATTTCTGTCCCCCTGTCCGGGATGCCGGACAGAGGAGAGTATCTTCAGCAGTTCCGCGTTCATTTCACGATATCCATTTCGTCCAGAAGGTAGCCGGCTCCTCCGAACTTGTCCATAAGCAGGAGTACATAGCGGATGTCCACGCAGATGCATCTCTGGAGGTTAGGCTCGAACATCACGTCGCTGCTCATCGCCTCCCAGTTCCCGTCGAAGGCGAGGCCTATGAGGCAGCCGTCAGCGTCCAGCACCGGAGAGCCGGAATTGCCGCCGGTGATGTCGCAGTTTATGAGGAAGCAGGCCGGAAGCTCTCCGGCGGCATCGGCATACTGCCCATAATCCCTCGTCAGGTAGATTTCCTTCAGACGTGAAGGGACTATGAACTCGTAATTCGAAGGGTCTTCCTTCTCCATCACGCCCTTGAGGGTCGTGTAGTGCTTGTAGATGACTCCGTCCTTAGGAGAGTAGGACTTCACGTTGCCGTAGGTGAGGCGCATCGTGCTGTTCGCGTCCGGGTAGGACGGCTCTCCCTTCTTCCATTCGAGCTGGCCGGCGGTGAAGGCTTTCGAGGCGGCGGCCACTTCAGAATTAGACGCCTGAAGGGCGGCCGAGAAGTTTCTCGCGGCGGAGGAGAGCGAGAGGTAGAAGATGGCTGCCGGGTCGGAGGTCACCTGGGCGAAATCGCTGATGGAGTTCATCTTCTCGGCGGAGCTGAAGCGTGTGAGCGCGAACATCCAGTCCACGAACGCGTCCACGTCGTCGAGCGGATGCCCCTCGATGCTTATCTTGTCCTCCGGCTTCACGCGGGAGAGATAGAACTCGATGAGCGCCTTGGCCTCGCGGCGGTCGAGCGCCTCGTCATAGTCTTTATACACGCCCGAGAACGTTGTCTGAACGGCTTTCAGAGCCGCTGCGGAGTCCGGCTCCCGCCTCAACTCGTCGCGGAAGGACGCCCAGAACGAAGCGGCGTAACCGGCCACTTCGATCCGGTTCAGCGTCTCGATGATGAGGGTATAGGCTTCATAAGGCTCCGTGCCCTTCTCCACGGCTGCGGCGATGCGCCCTATGGCGTCTCCGTAGGCCTGCCTGCGGCTGTTTTTCGCGTTCACCCAGGCTGTGAATTCGTCTTCACGCTGCTGCTCGCGGCCTATGATGTCCAGATTGGCGAACGCCTCCTTCATACCGATCCACTTCTTCCAGCCGTTCGACGAGGAAGCGTATTTGCTCGCGTACTGCAGGTTCACCTTCGGGTCGGCCATACGGGCGTCCCACATTATGTCCTGGCGGACGGTGCGGGCAGCGATGCGGATGTCGTTCAGATCGAGCATCTGCTGGAGCTGCGCGGCGGTCTGGAACCTCTGCGTGCGTCCCGGATAGCCCATAATCATCGCGAAGTCCCCGTCATCCGCGCCGCGAAGCGACACTTTCAGGGAGTTCTTCGGCTGCAGAGGTACGTTCTGCGGCGAATAGGCCGCAGGTTCTCCGTCGGGACCCGCATAGACTCTCCACATAGAGAAGTCGCAGGTGTGGCGCGGCCACATCCAGTTGTCGGTATCGCCTCCGAATTTTCCGCTGGAGCGCGGCGGGGCACCCACGAAACGCACGTCCGTATAGGTCTTGTTCACTATCAGATAGTAAACGTTGTCGTTATAGAAAGAGGTCACGCTCGCCCTGCAGTGGGGATTCTCCTTCTCGGCCCGTTCCCGGAGCTGCGCTTTCGCCTCGTTCACTGCAGCGCGCGCCTTTTCGGCTGCATCGGAAGCCTTCCGGTTCTGTTTCAGAGCCTTGTCATAGACCTTCTGCAGATAGTCGGTGACATCGGTCATACTCTGGAGGAAAGTCACGGAAAGTCCCTCCGCGTGCATCTCCTCGCCGCTGTTCATAGCCCACCAGCCGTCCTCGAGATAGTTGTTCTCGGGGGTCGAAAGGGCCTGGATGTAGCTGTAGCCGCAATGGTGATTCGTGACTATGAGTCCGCGGTCAGAAATGACCTCTCCGGTGCAGCCGCCGCCGAAATGCACAACGGCATCCTTCAGGGAAGTATTGTTTATGCTGTAGATCTGTTCCGGAGTGAGGCGGCAACCCCTTTCCTTCATCGCTTCCGCATTCATCTTCTGGATGAGGGGGAGAAGCCACATCCCCTCGTCAGCCCGCAGTCCCGCAGCGCTCAGCAGCAGGACGCAGATGGAAACACATAATCCTTTCTTCATATCATCCGTTTAAAACTTCAATCCTATATGCAGCGACAGGGCGTTGAAATAATTGTCCCGCGTAAAATCCTGCACGAGAGTCTGATGGCCGTAATTCTTGTCCAGAGCGTTCAGCGTTCCGGCGACCGCCACGGCATACTGCGTATATGCCTGCATCATAAATCCGAGTCCCACGTACAGACGGTCCGACAGGCTCAAGCCAATCTGAGGCTCCATATACAACCCCCCGGCGCGTCCCTCGTAGTCCAGAGGCATACCGCAAGGGTCGCCGTCCTTTATCGGAATGGAATAGCCGTGAGCCTTCTGCCCGCCGACATTGAAGGACCAGCCGGCATCCAGAAGCAGGTAAGGCTCAAGATTCAGACTCCGGAAAGTGTATTTCAGCCTCGCGAACACGGGCAGCAGATACTCTGTCTGATAGACGAAGGTCTCGCTTTCGTCAGTCGTGCTGTACCATCTCCCGGCGAGCACCGAATCGTAGTTCAGGCCCGTGCCGGCCGCGAGCATAAGTCCGCCCCACTGCACGCCGGCGGCCCCTTTCAGCTGTGCGCCGTACTGACTGCCCTGCATCTTGTCCATCCCGAGACTCCCCGAGACTTCCATATCCCAGGCGAATCTCTGCGCCGACAGAGTCACTCCGGTCAGCGCCAGTGCCATAATCATCAGTAATCTTTTCATAATCTTCTTTATTTTACGGCCTTAGTGATTCCTGCGAAATCACTTGCGGCCAATCCTGCAAGTCCCGCCGTCCCCGCCGGGGCCGGCCCTGCAAATATAACATTAGTGATGATGAAAAAATAAGTTGGTAAGTTTTTGTGAAGGATTTTTGTGGATAAATTTGTTTGTGAAGAAGGAGTGTACCGGGGTACACGACTGATGA
>CAVKLO010000192.1:0-4081 GCA_963656985.1 Bulleidia sp.
CCTTCACCGTAATCGTGAGACGGTTCTGCGCGGCGACTTCGTCCGCAGTCACGGCCGTCGCCTTCACGTCGTAGCCTGTGACTTCGCCGCTGATTTCCAGATCGCCGTCCAGATCCACCTGCTCCAGCGACGTCATCTTGCGGAACTGCGTGCGCAGCGCCTCCGTCAGATCGTTGCTCAGCGAAGGGTTCACCCGCAAGGCCTTGTACTCGAAAAAGTCGATCGTGATGCTCTTCACGTCCGACTGGATCGAAGTGCCGGCGAAGGAGTATATCCCGCAGGCGCTCACGAGGGCCGCCGCAGCGGCCAATACGAATGCGATAGCGCTTCCTTTCATTTCCTGCTGTTGCTTTTCGACAGCTTTCTGTAGAGAGTCCTCTCGGAGATTCCGAGCTCCTCCGCAGCCAGCTTACGGTTCCCGTTGTGTTTTTCCAGAGCCTTGAGTATCAGCTCCTCGCTTATCTTGTGGAGTGACAGGCTGTCCGGCACGGAAATCTCCCGCAACTCGTGCGGCTTATCCGTATCAGCGAAATCCGGTCTCTCCGTCCCCGTCCGGGACTCTCCGGAATCCTGCCATTCAGCCTCAAGCACATCCTCGACGGCATCGCGGTCCGGCTGCGGTGCCGGAAGGCTCCGCTGCTGTGCGCCCTGTCCATAGACTATGGCCTTCAGAGCGTCCACATCCCGTTTCAGGTCCAGAATGGCCTTATATACCATCTTCTTCTCGTCCTCATCGAAAGCGGCCTGCCGGTCTACGGTGGCGGGAAGGGTGGTCTCCGCTTCTTTCGGTATATAACCGGAAAGGGTCTGGGCGTCTATCTCGCAGCGCTCGGCTTGCGGGGACAGCTTCGCGGATTCCATCGCGGACACGGTCTCGGCGACGTTCTTGAGCTGGCGGACATTGCCGGGCCAGCGGTAATTCCTCAGCAGGGTGATGGCTTCGTGCGTGAGGGAAATCCTGCAGACGCGGTTCCTCTCCGAAAAGTCGGCGGAGAATTTCCGGAACAGCAGATAGATGTCGTCCTTGCGCTCCCGCAGGGCCGGCATCGTGATCTGCATCGCGTTTATGCGGTAATACAGATCCTCGCGGAATTTTCCGCGCGCGACAGCGTTCAGGAGGTTCACATTGGTCGCGGCTATGACGCGGACATCGGTCTTCTCGACCTTCGAGGACCCGACTTTTATGAACTCGCCGTCCTGCAGCACGCGCAGCAGCATCGACTGGGTCTCTTTCGGCAGCTCGCCGATCTCGTCGAGGAAAATGGTTCCGCCGTCCGCCTCTTCGAAATACCCCTTGCGCTCTCCGACGGCTCCCGTGAACGCGCCCTTCTCGTGTCCGAAAAGCTCGGCGTTGATCGTGCCCTCGGGAATCGCTCCGCAGTTCACCGCCAGAAACTTGCCGTTGCGTCTGGCGCTGTTCTGGTGTATTATGCGCGGGATGTTCTCCTTACCCACGCCGCTCTCGCCCAGAACCAGAACGGTCAGGTCTGTGGGCGCGATGGCCACGGCCATCTCGATGGCCCTGTTCAGTGCGGGGTCGTTTCCTACTATGTCGTAGCGGTTTTTTATCCGCTGAAGTTCCTGGCTGTCCATAATGAATATACCTTCCGGGTGCACAAAGTTACGAATTAGCTTCAAATAATCAGCCCCGGGATAGGTAAAAATGAGAAATATGATTAACTTTGCGTGTTATTGTGCGAATTGGGCAATATTGATAACTACTTTAATATAAAAGGTATGAAAAAATCTTTTAAACTTTTGGCTGCCGCCCTCATCGGCCTCGCAGCCGTATCCTGCTCTTCAGCTGAGAAGATGGCAGAGCTGGCGGATAATGTTAAAGTCACCTGCAACCCTGAGGTTCTCGAGGTTGTGGCGGGCAACATAGACGCTACCCTTACAGTTACCTACCCTGACGGGTACTTCAACCCTAAGGCTATCCTCGAAGTGACCCCTGTTCTCGTTTACGAAGGCGGAGAGGCCGCTATGGCTCCTTTCAAGTATCAGGGCGAGAAGGTTAAGGATAACTACAAAGTCGTTTCTTCCGACGGCGGTACCGTTACCGAGAAAGTACACTTCACTTATGTTCCGGGAATGGAGAAGGCTTACCTCGAGCTCAGAGGTGTCGCATCCATCAAGAACAAGAGCGTCAATCTTCCGGTGAAGAAGGTTGCCGACGGATGCAACACTACCTATATGCTCGTGAAGAGGACAGGCTTCGTTTCCTATAAGGCTGACAGCTATCAGGAGGTTATCCCTCAGACAGCGGAGGGCCAGATTCTCTATACCATAAACTCTTCCGATGTACGCGGCAGCCAGATCAGGGGCGCTTCCGTAAAGGATTTCCAGAAAGCTCTCGACGAGATCAAGGCTAACGAGCGCAAGACTCTGAAGGGCACCGAGGTAGTGGCTTACGCTTCTCCGGACGGCCCTGAGGCTTCTAACAACAAGCTCTCCGACCGCCGTGCGGCTTCCGCCCATAAGGCTTGGGGCAAAGTCGTAAAGGGCCACGAGGCTTCCGATCCTGAGGTCAAGAGCGTAGGTGAGGACTGGGAAGGCTTCAAGTCCCTCGTGAGCGAGTCGAACATCGCTGACAAGGATCTCATCCTCCGCGTTCTCTCTATGTACAGCGACCCTGCTGTCCGCGAGAGCGAGATCAAGAATATGTCCGAAGTTTACAAGGAGCTCAAGGGCGGCATTCTTCCTGAACTCCGCCGTGCGCGCTTCATCGCCAACGTAGAGTATCAGAACTACACCAAGGACGAGCTTATGAAGCTCATCGAGGAGAACATCGATGTTCTCGACGAGGAGGCACTTCTCCGTGCCGCTTCTCTCGTGAGCACCGACAAGAAGGTGGACATCTACAAGAAGGCCGTCAGCAAGTATGACAGCGAGCGCGCCAAGTTCAACCTCGCTGTAGCATATTTCAACCTCGGCAAGGATGCCGATGCCGCTTCCGCCGCCGCCAAGTGCGCCAAGGATGCCGACCTCGAGAATCTTCTCGGTGTGCTCGCCCTCCGCAAGGATGACATCAAGACCGCCGCGAAGCACTTCGCCGCTTCGGGCAACGAGGACTCCGTGAAGAATATGGGTGTAGTGGACATCCTCAACGGTAACTACGCCAAGGCCGCTTCCGAGCTTGCTAGTGTCAGCGGCTGCTGCCATAACACGGTTCTCGCTTACATCCTGAACGGCCAGATTGACAAGGCCGCCGCTTCCGCGAAGTGCGGTGACGCTCCGGTACAGTATCTGCGCGCCATCATAGCGGCCCGTCAGGGAAAGACAGCCGATGTGAAGAAATATCTCGCGAAGACCAACGACAAGTTCAAGGCCCGCGCTGCCAAGGATGTGGAATTCGCCGGCATCGACCTGTAGTGTACGCTCGTCAGAGCTTGATAATCAGAGGGAAACCCATAAATACGGGTTTCCCTCTATTGTATATTATAAAAAAACTGCTTATATTTGCAGCCCCAAAATTTAGGGGTAAAAACATAAATTACAGTTTAACAATTATTTATGCCAACAATTCAACAGTTAGTTCGCAAAGGACGCGAGGTTATCGAGGTTAAATCGAAATCTCGTGCGTTGGATGCTTGTCCTCAGAAGAGGGGCGTATGTCTGCGTGTGTATACCACCACGCCTAAAAAGCCTAATTCCGCTATGCGTAAGGTGGCCCGTGTACGTCTCTCGAATGCTAAAGAGGTCAACGCATACATCCCCGGCGAGGGCCACAACCTCCAGGAGCACTCCATCGTGCTCGTTCGCGGCGGTCGTGTAAAGGACCTCCCGGGTGTACGTTACCACATCCTTAGAGGAGCTTTGGATACAGCCGGCGTAGAAGGCAGGACCCAGTCCCGTTCCCTCTATGGCGCCAAGAGGCCAAAGAAATCTAAGAAGTAATTTTCATTATTTTTTCACTCACTTTAATTTTTTTTCAAATGAGAAAAGCGAAGCCTAAGAAGAGGATTCTACTTCCTGATCCGAAGTTTCACGACATCGAGGTGACCCGTTTCGTGAATAACCTTATGCTGCAGGGGAAGAAGAGTATCGCGTATTCTATTTTTTACGATGCCATCGATATGGT
>CAVKLO010000193.1:0-4048 GCA_963656985.1 Bulleidia sp.
CCCTTATCAGCGATGCCCCGTAATACATCAGCCTGTCGCGCCGGTCCTTCCGGAAGGCCTTCTGCATCTCCACGATGAACTCCTGCCCGTCGGAGGTACGGCACAGAAGGTCGAAAATCACCGTCTTGTCTTCAGCGAACATCCGGACCAGCTCCGAATCACGATACTCCAGATCCGCGACCGCCTCATTCAGAATGTCTCTGAGCAGAATCAGCAGCAGATTCTTGTGCTTCAGGAACAGGTGCTTGAATGCCCAATCACAGGTCAAGTCGAGATATTCCTGCCGCGCAATCCGCTGAGCTATCGCATCTTTCTCGCTCTCGTCCAGACTCCGCAGCATCTCCCTCCGCTCCAGCACCTCCCGGCACAGCCGATACCGTTTCCTGAAGTCCATCTCGGCCGCCTTGCCGGCATCCAATCCTTCACCCTTACCGCCTCCGTTCCGTTCATAACCCCCGTCGCCGACATTTGCGACCTCACCAAAGTTCTCCATAATCTAAACACGTTTATATATCCACTTCGGACAGGGAAGCCGCCCTTGCGGCAACCCCACCGATGCGCCCGCAAGATAGTCACAACCGCTCGGAAACACGTTTCAGATTTCGACATTTGTGACGAAATTCCTCGCATTAAAGAAAGGTATTACCCGTCAGCCATATCTTTCTTAAATGCCGCCATATGTGCTTATTCCGGTGTATAGGCATATTGGAAATGTCAGAAATAATTGTTACCTTGCGGCAGATGGGGTTCAGCACGGAGCGTACCGCTGCAGAGCCGGATTGGATTAACACACCTTGCAAAAGCCGACAGACTTAAGCAACTATTTAATTAACATATACTTACAGAAATGAAACACTTAAAACTACCGCTACTGTTAGCAGTTTTTCTTATTCAGTCCTGCGGCGAGAAGACCTATGAAGACTGGAGTCTCCCCAGATCTTCAAGACTCATTGACTCATATATGTGGATGACGGAATTGTCTTTCAACTTTTCCCCTGCGACAAAGTCTCTACAACTATTCGATACCGTTGAGGAATATATATACGGTAAAGAAATGGATGCTCTTACTGAAAAATATGACGACACTTTCTTCAATAAACCATTAATGAAGGGTACTTATGGCGCCTACGCAAATGAATTTACCGGGATTACCGTTACCAGCGATACTGACTTCAATGATATCAGACCCGGTGAAAATATAGGCGCGAAGATAAGGATTGTTTCCGTGTCACCGTACAAATGGCTTATGAGCAAAGGCGCACTCACATACGACTGGACTTCAGTCCCTGCCGATTACAAACTGCTGCTGACTGCGGGAGCCGCAGCACAATTTCTTCGCCAGGAGAACCACCCGGTAAACAAGGCTCTTACGGCTTTAACCTCCGAGGACCTTCTGCTTCTGAACGATAGTTGCGTATATTTGATTTTCGGCGAAACCCCGGAAATCAAAACTCATAATCTGACAGTCTCTTTCCTTGACGGTGAGAACGTCATTTCCGTGACTAAAGCCGTAATCTTCGATTAGTGATGTGGCGAAAATGGACAAGGCTCTTCCTCCCGATAGCGTTAGCCATCCTGTCGGGAGGTAATCTGACCGCACAGGAATTTACGATAAGCGGTTTCATTTATGATTCAGCCTCCTCAGAACCTCTGATAGCGGCAAGCGTGAGCAGCGGTACGCAGGGTGCCGCGACGAACAACTATGGTTTCTATTCCATCTCTCTGCCCCAAGGGACGGTAATACTCGAATATGGCTATGTAGGCTATGAATCCGAGAGGGTGGAGCTGCTGCTGCAGCGCGACACGTCCATCAACGTCCATCTCAAAGCCGGTAACGAACTTGAGGGGGCGACTGTCATTGCCAAAAATGCAACGGGAATCCGTTCCACATTGATGGGCGCGACAGATATTCCGGTGGAGCAGATAAAGGTGACGCCTTCAGTACTGGGAGAAGCGGACATATTGAAGACTCTTCAGCTTCTCCCCGGTGTCCAGTCCGGAACAAACGGGTTTACAGGCCTTTACGTGCGAGGGGGAGGTCCGGATGAGAACCTGCTGATGCTGGACGGCATTCCGCTCTACAATGCAGACCACCTGCTCGGACTATTTTCGGTCTTTATGCCGGAGTCCGTTAAAAAAGTCACACTCTACAAAGGCTCGTTTCCAGCCAGATTCGGAGGAAGAATATCTTCCGTACTGGATGTCCGGACAAATGACGGAAATACTGAAGATACCCACGGTTCCTTCGGCCTCAGCCTACTATCAAGCAAGTTTCATCTGGAAGGGCCGCTCAATAACGGGAGAACCACATATTCCGTCAGCTCACGGATTATGCACACATTGCTCGCACAGCCTTTCATCGCACGTGCGGATATGAAAGACAAGTATAATTACTGGTTCTATGACCTCAATGCGAAACTGACGCACCGTATCGGGGAAGGTGACCGCCTTTACTTCAACATCTACAACGGGCTGGATAATTTATATTATGCCGGGACTGATACTGATGCTGATTGGAAATCGAGAACCACTATACGCTGGGGCAACACGCTCGCTTCCGCACGATGGAATCATATTTGGAACAACAGGACTTTCTCAAATGTAACTCTTGCATATAACCGATACGGGATGGCCACCCGTTCAGTCTCGGATTATAAGGAAGTGTCTTCTGAACGTTCCACCATCAAAGGACATACGGGCATAGACTACCTTTCGGGCATTAACGATGTCAACCTTGCGGCAGACTTCGAATTCACGCCGTCGTCCCGGCATCTGTTCCGTTATGGGACGAACTTCATTTATCACATTTTCAATCCCGAGACTCTCGGAGCGACAAAGAAGATCGATGAAGACGGCGTGATCATACAGGACACTACCTACACCCGGAGCGGCAGTTCCGTACTGAAAGGTCTGGAATTGTCTGCTTATGTTGAGGATGATATTGCTTTCGGAAACCGTTTCTCCATCAACCCGGGCGTACATTTCAATATATTCAGGGCGCAGGGACGAAGTTATTGTTCGCTCCAGCCGAGATTGTCTGCACGATATGGCTTTGAAAACGGGCTTGCCTTCAAGGCCGCCTATTCAAGAATGGCGCAGAACATCCATCTGCTGTCCTCAACGCAGATTACGCTTCCGATGGACCTGTGGGTTCCGGTGACTGACAGAATCAAACCGGTCGTGTCCGACCAATTCAGCATCGGAACTTATTTCGATGGCTTCAAGGGATGGGAACTCTCTCTGGAGGCTTACTTCAAGCCGATGAAGAACGTGCTTGAATATAAGGATGGAGTTGTTATCCTCGGAAATTCCTCGAATTGGCAGGACAAGGTCGTTATGGGCGAGGGTCGGGCCTATGGAGCGGAATTCTTAGTGCAGAAGACTTCCGGAAAGACAAGCGGCTGGCTGGCTTACACGTTGGCCAAATCGGAACGGAGATTCAGGGACGGGACAATCGGCGGAGGAAAATGGTTTCCGTATAAATACGACCGGAGACATCAGCTGCATCTGGTCGTCAATCATAAGATTTCCTCCCGAGTGGACTTGAGCGGCACCTGGTCATTCGTGACGGGAGGCGTCATCACGGTGCCGGAACGGGAAACCGTCGTGCTCTCGCCGGACGGCAAGACGATACACCAGACGGAACTTAATGCGACAAGGGGAAACTACCGGCTGCCGGCGAGCCACAGGCTCAATGTCGGAATTAATTTCAGAAAAAAGAAGAGCAGAGGAGAGCGGGTCTGGACCATATCCGCATACAACCTTTACAACAGCCGCAGCGCCGATCTCGTGATAGTTTCAGCAGATAAAAAATACTCCGGGGAAGGAGCCTACAGCCATAATCTCACCCTGAAAATGGTGACGATACTTCCTGTTCTGCCGTCAGTGGGATACACTTATAATTTCTGATACGATGAAAGATTTTTCCATAATAATACGCATTGTCATCTTTCTGGCCCTCGTCTCCTGCACGAGGGAAGTACCTTATACTCCGAAAGATGCAGATGTGCTTCTGATGATGAACGCACAGATTGACGCCGCTTCGAAA
>CAVKLO010000194.1:0-3955 GCA_963656985.1 Bulleidia sp.
GAACCGGCCGGTTCGCCGTCATCGCTCGCACGGAAGACCTCCCCCGTGTGCCCGAGGCGGTAGGCGAAGCAGTGATGGCGGGCATCGTGATACTCCTTTTTCAAGCCTTCCACTATGGCCTTCACTTCCGCGATCGTCTCCACGGGATAAGCCAGCGCGATGAAACGGCTGCCGTTATCCCTGAACAGGCCACGGGAAGGTGAAGCTATGCTGTAATAAACGTCTGTCATCTGTCTGTCGAGCCTCTTGCGGGACTGCCGCCGCGCACAAAGGTCCCCGGGTCTGTCGGGACGCTTGCGCCGGACTCCGCCAAGGCGTGAATGAACTCTTGTTCAAATTTAGTGATTTTTCTTTACCTTTGCTCGCTCAAATAAAAAAACTGTTCAAAACTGATGGTTTACACTTATCGCGTCACACTTCCCGGCATAAAGGGATTCTATAGAGTTTACGATGTAAACGCCGACAATTCGCTGTACTCTTTCTACAAGCAGATGAGAGATGATATGGATTTCCCGCGCGATCAGGTGATACTGTTCAAGGGCCTGGATGCCGTAGGGAGCGTGGTCGCACGCTACGGCCTGGTGGATCTGGGATTCGGAACGGTGGACTGCACGACCGTCAGGGAAAGCGTGAAGAAGGGCGTCCGTTCGTTCGTTTTCTTCTATGACGTGACTAACCGCAAGAGTGTCACGGTCACGCTCGAGGGCGAGAGCAAAGGGGCGGATGAGGCCCGCGTTCCCGTTCTCGTGGACAGCAAGGGGCCGAACCCGATAGAGTTCGAGAACGGTTATGTGGCGTTCGAGGACCTGCCGGACGACCAGAGGCATCTGCCGAGCGAGAGTGACCGGAACCGCAAGAGCGGTCTGAGCAGCCTTCTCGACGCGCTTTCCAAGGACGAAGGCGATGAGGATTTCGATGACGAAGGGGCGGAAGATGATGACGATGATGATGAGGAGGAGGATGACGAGCCGAGAGGAAAATGTGATGAAGACGGCGTAGAAATCTACGACGGGACTGAAGACCTGAGCATCTGACATTCCGCAGGGCAGACTCTTGAGCAGAAAACTCATCATAGTCCTCGGCCCCACGGCCAGCGGCAAGACCGACTACAGCATCCGTCTTGCGCAGTCTCTCGGCTCCCCCGTGATTTCCTGCGACTCCCGCCAGATATACAGGGAGATGAGCATCGGGACTGCCGTACCGGACGCGCAGCAGCTCGCGGCGGTCCGCCACTATTTCATACAGACCATATCGGTCACCGATTACTACACCGCAGGCACTTACGAGACGGAGGCTCTCGCGCTCATCTCGCGGCTCTTCGCGGAAGGCCACGAGAATCTGGTGATGTGCGGAGGTTCGATGTTCTACATCGACGCGATATGCAACAGCCTGAGCCACGTGCCCACTGCGGACCTCTCCGTAAGGAAGGAGCTTCAGAAACGTCTGGAGACGGAGGGCATAGAGCCGCTGCGCGACACTCTGCGGGCGCTCGATCCCGAAGCCTACGCCACTATGGATCTCTCGAACACTCAGAGGGTGTTCCGCGCAGTCGAAATATGCCTCACTACGGGAAAGCCCTATTCTTCGTTCCGTCCGTCAGGCGCCGTACGCGATTTCGAAATAGAAAAAATCGGCATCTTCCGTCCCCGCGAGGAGCTTTATGCGCGTATAGACCGGAGGGTGGACGCGATGCTCTCGGCGGGCCTGGTCGAGGAAGTCCGCTCCCTTCAGCGGTACAGGAACCTGACCGCTCTCAAGACCGTGGGATATCGGGAAATTTTTTCCTTTCTGGACGGAGAGCTCTCTCAGGAGAAGGCCGCCGAAGACATCAAAACGAACACCCACCACTATGCCAAACGGCAGCTGAGCTGGTGGCGGCGGGACCCCTCCATACGCTGGATCACTCCGAAAGAAGATCTAGTGATGATGAAAAAATAACAACCGGCCTCCGGAATCCATTACGGACTTCCGGAGGCCGGTCAATCAAGTGACTCTTTTAAGAATCACTAAACCCGACAATCCCCTATTCGGCGGCAGGAGCTACAGGATGAATCTCCGCTAGCTTGACATTGAAGATGAGAGTGGAGTTAGGCTCGATGCCGCCGGTTCCCCTCTCACCGTAAGCGAGGTCTGCAGGAACATAAAGTTCGATCTCACCTCCCTCACCTATGAGCCGCATACCTTCCTGCCATCCGCGGATGACGCCGTTCAGAGTGAACCTTGCAGGTTCCGCATCGTCCTTCACCTCATCGAACACCTTGCCGTCAAGGAGAGTGCCCTTGTAGCGTACGACTACGGTATCCTGAAGAGAGGCCCGCTTTTCATTGCCCGGAGTGACGATCTTATACTGAAGGCCCGACTCGGTGGTCTGGACATTGGCCTTGGCCTTGTTCGCCTCGAGGAACTTGTCACCGGCCTCCTTGTTCACGAGAAGCTTGTACTGCTGCTTCTTCTGGAGATATGAGGTGATGATGCTGTTCATCTCGTCAGGATTAACCCTGAACTGCTTGGTGAAATCCTCATCGTACGGGCTGCCCTCGGATGCGAGGAAATCGTCCATACCTTCCTTGATGGTGGCATAGCTGAGGTCGTTCATATCATAGTTCTTGAGGAAAGAACCGAACTGGATACCGATAAGATAGCTGACAGAATCGAGCTGAGCCTTGGTAGGCTGGAGATCCTTAGCTGAAGTGCCGCCTTCTACACCGCTCTTAGGTGAGCAGGAGAGAACTGCAACGCCCAGAAGGGCTGCAAAAAATACTTTTTTCATCGTTTATAACTATAAATTAATAAGTTTCTAAAGTTCCCAGGCGAGGGCGGACGCGCCGAGGATGGCGGCATCGGACTCCTTGAGCTGGGAGAACACTATCTTGATTTTTCCCTTCCATATTTTGAGAAGGTTCTCGTCCATAGCCTCCAACATAGGCTGATAGAGGAACTCCTTGGCCCTGGCCAGTCCTCCGAAGAGAACGATGGCCTCCGGGGCGCTGAACGCCACGAAATCCGCGAAAGAGCGGCCCAGAATGCGCCCCGTGTACTGGAACACTCTGATGGCGAGAGCATCGCCCTGCTTCGCGGCATCGTAGACATCCTTCGATGTAATATTCTCCACGTCCCTCAGAAGGGAAGGCTCAGTGCCGGACTCAAGCCACTCGCGGGCTGTACGGGCCACGCCCATAGCGGAGCAGTAAGCCTCCAGACAGCCTGTCCGGCCGCAGCCGCAGGCACGCCCGTTATAACGGACTGCATTCGTATGTCCCAGTTCGCCGGCGAAGCCGTCGAAGCCGTAAACCACCTGGCCGTTTATCACGATGCCGCTGCCGACTCCCGTGCCGAGGGTGATCATAATGAAATTCTTCATACCTCTGGCCACGCCATAGGTCATCTCACCCACAGCCGCGGCGTTCGCATCGTTCGTGAGGGAGACAGGCATACCTTCCAGGCGTGCGGAAAGCATCTTGGCGAAATCCACGGTGCCCTTCGCCGCCCAGACGAGGTTCGGTGCGAAAGCGATGGTTCCGGTATAGTAGTTCCCGTTAGGAGCGCCTACTCCTATGCCGCGAATCTCTTCGGTCTTTCCGGAGTCTGCGACCACAGCCTTCACCGCCGCAGCGAGAGCGTCCACATAAGCCGAAGCGTCTTCTCCATAAATGTCGGAGCGGATTACCGACTGCGCGAGCACGTCTCCGCGCGCATCCACAACTCCTATCTTGGTGGTCTGTCCACCTACGTCGATACCGACTACGTACTGTTTTTCCATATTATAGCTATTCTGTAGGGATGTCCTTATTCACGTTTCTGCAGCCGATGAGGGCGTAATAGAGGATGTAGGCGAGCATCGCCACCACAAGCCAGTATGAACCCATATAGCCGACCTTGCCGGCAAGGAATTCCTGGATGAGAGGCATTATGCCGCCGCCGACCACCATCATCATAAATATGCCGGAAGCCTGCT
>CAVKLO010000195.1:0-3944 GCA_963656985.1 Bulleidia sp.
ACTGCTTCAAACCGACCGCGACTGATATGATTTACATCAAGAGAGCTGTCAGGTATAATGAACGTAAAACAAAAGGGAAACAATAATGAAGAATGATGTAATAAGGCCGATGTTCTGGCCTCCATACTGGGACGGGAACGCTCCGGAACTGACCTGCGATGATTTGGGGTGGGATATCATCCGAAAACGTGAAGCGGGCAGCGATGACACGAAAGACATATACGACTATTATGTAGGATATCTGGGTATGGATTTGTCTCTCTACTATGTAGAAAAAGACAAATTCTATTATGTGGATATGGCAAATGGTGAAGTCGTACTACAAAAAGAGAATCCCGGATGGGACGGGAAATATGACTATGACCGCGTGTCGGTCTATGACTGTAATGGAGATCCGGATTCTGATGATGTCTTTGACTTTGAAACTGCGGAAGAGCTGTGGAACGACTTTAGAATTGACGGAAAACCACTGTCGTACATATTGGAACATTCTGTAATATGGCTTACCACATAGACACTGAACATCAGGACGCAGCCCGAATCATCTGCGGAACAGTCGTCTTAGCAGTTTAATACCCTCGATGGCGAAAGCCGGGAAGACGGAAAGGCCGGCAATCCACCACCACTGGGAGGAGCTGAGCGGCACGACGTGGAAGACTTCCCGGGCGGCCGGGATGAGCAGCACGCCGAGCATAAGGGTCAGCACGAAGACGACGGCCGCCCAGAGATACCTGTTGGTGAAGAGATTGTGGACTATGGCATTGTGGCCGGCACGGACACAGAAGAGTATGCTGATCTGCGAGAGAGCCACCACGGCGAAGGACATAGTCAGGGCGGCATCCGGCGAAGTCCGGAAACCGACGTACCAGGCCGTAAGGGACAGGGCCGCGATGAGAAGACCGCGCAGAATGCAGTTCAGCGCGAAACCACGGTTCACTATACCCTCCCGGGGGTCTATCGGCTTGCGGCGCATTATGCCCTCCTCGGCGGTATCGAAGCCCAGGGCGAGGGCCGGCAGGCTGTCCGAGACGAGATTTATCCACAGGATATGGATAGGAAGAAGCGGGGCCGGAAGATTCAGGGCCACGGCCGTGAAGAGCAGCATAACCTCGCCGAAATTAGTGGACAGCAGGAATTTGACGCTCTTCAGCACATTGTCATAGATGCGGCGGCCCTCCTCCACGGAGGAGACGATGGTCGCGAAATTGTCATCCGTGAGCACCACGTCCGCAGCCTCCTTGGCCACGTCGGTGCCGGTTATTCCCATAGCCACGCCAATGTCCGCGAGCTTGAGGGCCGGAGCGTCGTTCACCCCGTCCCCGGTCATCGCCACGACCTCTCCGTTCGACTTGAACGCCTTGACTATGCGCAGCTTGTCCTCCGGCGAAACTCTCGCGAAGACGCTCGCTGTCCTTACAGCCTCCCTTAGCGCGGCATCGTCCATCGCCTCTACTTCAGCCCCGGTGTAGGCGCTGTCGCCCTCACGCATAATGCCCAGATCCCGGGCTATCGCAGAGGCCGTGATCTTGTGGTCGCCGGTAATCATCACGGGACGTATCCCGGCCTGTCCGCACCCTGCTACGGCATCGCGCACTTCCGGACGCGGCGGGTCTATCATTCCGACCATCCCGGCGAAGACGAGACCGCTTTCCGCATTCGCGAGAATCTCATCCGCATCCACTCCTGCCGGGACCTCCTTATAGGCCATACAGAGTACTCTGAGGGCATCGGAAGCCATAGAGGTGCATTGCTGAGCGAGAGCGGCAAGGTCGGAATCCGTGATTGGCCGCAAGGCCTCCTCGGAAAGAATGCTCGAGCAGCACGCGAGAATCTCGTCGAAGCCTCCTTTGACCGCGACGAAATGGCCTCCGGAGGGCATCGAGTGGACGGTCGTCATCAGCTTGCGCTCCGAGTCGAAGGGGATTTCCGCGACGCGCGGCAGCCGCCTTTCCAGCTCGGGCTTCCTTATGCCCTCCGAGATGCCGAGGCTGACGAGCGCTGTCTCTGTCGGGTCGCCGATGGCAAGCCCGTCAGAGTCCATTTCGGCGTCGTTGCAGAGTATGCCAATCCGCTCGAGAGCGTCCGAACCCTCCGGGTATCGCCGCACCACCGTCATCCTGTTCTGCGTGAGCGTGCCGGTCTTGTCAGAGCAGATGACGGTCGTGCTGCCGAGGGTCTCGACCGACGGCATATTGCGCACGATGGCGTTGCGCCGCGCGAGCCTCTGCACGCCGACTGCGAGCACGATGGTCGAAACCGCAGGAAGTCCCTCAGGAATCGCGGCAGCGGCGAGACTGACCGCAGTCATAAACATAGTCAGAAGTTCGTGGCCATAGGCCAATCCTATGGCGAATATCAGTACGCATACGCCGAGGGATACCCAGGCGAGGAATCTGCCGAGACGGTCCAGGCGTATCTGGAGAGGGGTTTTGAATTCCGGAACTTCCTGCAGCAGGGAGGCGATGCGGCCCACTTCGGTGCTGCGGCCCGTGCCTGTGACTATGCCCCGTCCCCGTCCGTAAGTGACTGAGCAGGACTGGAATGCCATATTGTTTCTGTCTCCTGTCGGGACTTCCTCGGCTATGGCTCCGACGCTCTTCTCGACGGGCAGGGACTCGCCGGTGAGGGCGGCTTCCTGTATTTTCAGATTCACCGCTTCGCTCAGGCGAATGTCGGCGGGGACGCTGTCGCCGGTCTCGATTTCCACCACATCGCCCGGCACGAGTTCCCGGGATTCCAATATCTGCAATCTTCCGTCCCTTACCGCTTTGCAATGCGGGGCGGACATTTTCTTGAGGGCGTCGAGGGACTTCTCGGCCTTGGATTCCTGGACTACGCCTATGACGGCGTTCAGAATCACGATGGCGAGGATGATAATGGCGTCGGTAAAGCCTTCTCCGTTCACATAGCCCACCACGCCGGAGATGATTCCGGCGAAGATGAGCACTATGATCATAAAGCTTTTGAACTGGTTCAGGAATTTGACGGCGAGGCTCTTGTGCGGGGTCTCCCCGAATTCGTTGTAGCCGTATTCGTCCTGTCTTTTCGCGGCTTCTTCCGAGCTGAGGCCCTCTCTGAGGTCTGTTTTCAGTTCCGAGGCGACTCCCTCTATGGCGCGTCTGTAGAATCCTCCTTTCATTCTCTTTCGTAAAAATTTCTGCAAAGATGAGGGAATCCCGGAGGAAAAGCGTTACATTTATCGGCGTAAAAATTTATGAAAAGTCGGATTGCGGAAATTGTCTTAAATGGTCTCCCGTTCAGACGTTTCCCGGAATCACTGAACAGTTTCTACAGATGGAAGATAGACATAAGGCCTCCTCGGGCGCGGCTCCGGAGGCGGGCGGAGATGAATTCCGCATAAAATGCGATGTGAGCGCGCCGATGCCGCCGGAGCGGCGGGAGGAGGAGCGAGGCGTGCGGTTCCAGAAGGAGGCGGCGCGAGAGGGGCGGCCTCGGCGTGAAGAGATAGAAGAGGAGCGCAGCGAGGAAGCACGGGAGGTAGTACAGGATTGGCCGCAGGCCTTCACCGTCGAGGGGATGATGATGATTCTCTGCCACTGCGGAAGAGCGGAGCTGAGCATTGACGGAATGCCCTTCACTCTGGACAAGGACAGTCTGCTCATACTTTCCGAGAAGCGTTTCGTGCAGAGGACCGCGCTGACCGGCGACCTGAGAATCTCGATGCTCGCCTTCACGAACAGTTTCATCCTCGAAATGCCCTCCCCCATCGACACGAACATCTTCATCTACCCGCGCCTCACTCCCCTTCTGAGCTGCAGCGGCGAGAAACTGCGCGACTTCGAGAGCTATTTCCGCTTCATCGAGAAGGAGAGCCGCGAGAAGGGCCGCTACCGCACTTCCATCATCCGTGCGCTGATTTTCGCCCTGCTGCTGGAGGTGACAGCCGAGTACGAAGACCGCTACCGCCTCGATGGCGCCGACAG
>CAVKLO010000196.1:0-1981 GCA_963656985.1 Bulleidia sp.
GGTTCACGACCCCTATGCCGGTCATAACCGAAGTTCCGTTCGTGATAGAAAGACCCTCACGGATGTGTATCTCGAATGGTTTCAGACCGTTCTCCTCCATCACTTCCTTCGAGGCCTTCCATTCTCCCTTCCAGTGCACCTCACCCTCGCCGATGAGGGTCAGGGCTATATGCGCCAGCTGGACAAGGTCTCCGCTGGCCCCGACGCTTCCGTGGCGCGGGATGAACGGGATGATGTCGCGGTTTATGAATTCCACGAGCAGTTTCACCACCTCGGGATGCACTCCGGAGCGGCACTGCAGGAAGGTGCCCAGACGGGCGATCATCGCGCTCTTCGCGTCGATGTCCGGCAGAGGCTCTCCGGCTCCCGTGGAGTGGCTGCGTATGATATTGTATTGGAGGTCTTTGAGGAAGGCGTCATCCACTCTCCACTGGGCCATCGGGCCGAAACCCGTGTTTATGCCGTAGATCACCTTGTCCGAGGCGAATTCCTTCAGGAATTCATAGCAGTTTTCGACTTCTGCCATCGGGAGTTCTTCGAGGCGAATCTTCCTGCCTTCGAAAAGGACCTGGCGGACATAATCGAGAGTAAATGTGAAATGATTGTCCATAATGATTATGTTCTTTAAAAAATGATATCGAAATCGACTGTTTCCTTTCCGCAGAAACTGCCTTTCAGGCTCGCACGTACGCAGGATGGGTAGCTTTCCGACTCCAGTGCAGAGCAGAGGGGGCGGCGTGGCTGAAGTTCGAGGGCGATGATGTCTCCCGTGCGGATGTAGATGGCCCGTGTGGCCTCGGATATGGCCCTGCGGATGTCCTCCGGCGAGGCCCCGGAGTGCGAGAACAGTAATTGACTCTCCCGCGAAGGTTCCGGGCCGGCGTCCTCTTTCCGGAATTCGAGTCTCAGCTCGAAGCGGCTTTCCGGACTGAACGCTGCGGTCTTGTCGGATACGGGGAAGGGGAGGAAGGAGGTGTGGTCCAGACAGCTGGCGCAGGCCAGACCGGCTTCGCTCCCGTCCAGCAGGTCATCCGGGTAGAGCAGAACGCCGTAAGCAGCTCCGTCATAATACCTTTCGGCAAACTCCCGACCCACGCTCCTGCCCGGCCTGCTGATCCTTGCGAAGAGCACGGGGGTCCAGGAAAGACGCTTGACGAACTCCGGCACGTAGAGGTCTTCATTGTCCCTCTCCCAGGTCGTGTCCGGCCTGACGATGTATTTTCCTTCTGCGGTTCTGACTATAATGTTCATAGATTCTGTACCTGCTCCGCCCCCTCGAAATCTCCGATTCTTCAGTTTCAGACGGCAAATGTACATAAAAATGTCTATATTTGGCATTTACAAAACGCACAATTATGCTGGAACATATTATCGAAATCCGATACGGAGAGTATTCTTCTCCCGAGGAACTGTCCGCCGCGGACCGTGAACTTGCCTATGCCGCCATCGAAGCCATAAAAGGCTCCTATGCTCCGTATTCCCGTTTCAATGTGGGGGCTGCCGTGCGACTGAAGGACGGTGGCATCGTCCGTGGCGCGAACCAGGAGAACGCGGCCTTTCCGTCCGGGCTCTGCGCGGAGCGCACCGCGATGTTTTCGGCAAGCGCGACCCATCCGGGTGTCGCGATGACCTCCATTGCC
This sequence comes from Bulleidia sp., assembly GCA_963656985.1. GTDB lineage: Bacteria > Bacteroidota > Bacteroidia > Bacteroidales > UBA932 > Cryptobacteroides. The sequence goes on from CAVKLO010000196.1 coordinate 1,641, forward strand.
ATAGCCGCTTCTCAGGAAGGCAGGCTCTGCAGCAGCCCGGCAACGCCCTGCGGCGCCTGCCGCCAGGTGATGGCCCAGTACCAGATGTTAGCCGGAGAGAATATGTCAGTACTGCTTGTGGGGGATGGCAAGATTCTGAAATTCAGCAAGGTGGACGATCTCCTCCCGCTCATTTTCGACAATATCTGAACCTTCCCGGCCTCACGCTGCCGCAGCGAATGGGAACCTCAGTTTCCAAGATATGGTGAAAAGAGTTGGTAAGTGATGATGAAATAATAACTTGGTAAGTTTTTGTGAGGGAATTTTGTGAAGGATTTTTGAGGATAAATTTGTTTGTGAGG
>CAVKLO010000196.1:1991-3904 GCA_963656985.1 Bulleidia sp.
GGGTACACGACTGATGAACAAATGAATTTAGACCAAAAAGACAAGCAAAAAATCAGATCGTGCCGCTTCCGATCATCTCATCCCCATCATACCATACGGCGAACTGCCCGGGGGTGATGCCCCGCTGCGGGGAGTCGAAAAGAATGTACATCTCGTCGGCGCGGCGCAGCAGAGTAGCATCCTGCAGCGGCTGTCTGTAGCGGATGCGCACGCGGTAGCGGCGCGTCTGTCCGGGGGACATCTCCAGATCCGGCCGTATCCAGTGCAGCTCCTCCGAAGGGATGCGCAGACAGCTGCGCGAAAGCCCCTTGTGCCGGTGCCCCTGCCCGAGATATACCGTGTTAGACTCTATGTCGGTGGCAATGACGAAAAGCGGCTCGCTGTGTCCGCCGATGTTCAGACCCTTGCGCTGCCCGACGGTATAGAACTGCGCCCCCTCGTGACGGCCGATGATCTGCCCGTAAGGATTCGTCCTGTAGCGGGTCTTGCGCACGTGGTGCTTGCCGCTGCGGTAGGTTTCGGTCTCGAAGCGGATGGAAGCGTAACTCAGCGGAGAAGATATCAGCTCGAGTTCTTCAGGACCCAGAGCCGCGAATTTCTCGGCGGAAAAACAGTTCCGCACGAGTGCGGGCGAGTACTGCTTGTCTTCCGATATATAGCCCGTGATGCTGTGAAACGGCTTCGTGGGGTCTTTCAGCAGGGAATGAAGTACGGCGAGAGAGGAGTTGTATTGGACGCAGTCCGCATAGAAAGCATCGAAAACTTCGACGACGTTCCCTTCGACGCTGCGGAGCTTCTGTTTCAGGAACTCCGGCAGGTCGACTTTGCCCACGAAGCAGATGCCCTGCGAGTCCTTTTTGTCCGCGGACGGCAGCTCGGCCTCGCGCGCAATGCGCCGCACTTCGCTCTTCAGCAGTCCGCCGATAGGGAAAATGGCCTTGCCCAGCTGCTGCTGGGTCAGACGGCAGAGGAAGTAGCTCTGGTCCTTGCCGGGGTCCGTGCCTTCGAAGAGGCGATGCAGCGTCACTCCGCCGGCTGCAGTGAAACTTTCGCTCCTGCAGTAATGTCCGGTCGCGACTGCGTCGGCGCCCAATCTTTCGGCGGCTTTCAGGAAGGCGTCGAACTTTATCTCGCGGTTGCAGAGCACATCGGGATTCGGAGTGCGGCCGTGCGCGTAGGTGTCGAACATATAGTCCACCACCCGCTTGCGGTACTCTTCGCTCAAGTCTGTGAAATAGAATGGAATGCCTATCTTTCGCGCGACCATCTCCGCGACGAAGCGGTCTTCCTCCCACTCGCAGTCGCCGTGGAGCGTCCCCTCCGTGTCGTGCCAGTTCTGCATAAACATCGCGAACACATCGTAGCCCTGCCGTTTGAGCAGCAGAGCGGCAACGCTGGAGTCCACGCCTCCGGAGAGGCCTACGCAAATCTTCATAGATGACAAATTATCAGTCGCGCTCCGGTCACGGCCCGGTAGCGTTCCGTCCGTGTTTTCCGCAGCGTAGTTTTCGAGGGCCTCTATCTCCCGAACTTGGCCGAGAGCAGTTTTCCCGCTTCGGCTACCTCCTCATCGCTCAGAGGCTTGCCGCTCAGCGCTTCGGCACTTGCGCGCCCCTCGCGCTTCTCCCTGTCGAACTGCTCTTTTAGGGCCTCGAACTGCCTCTTCGTGTCGAAAGTGAATTCTCCGTTCCTTATCCAGGAGAAATAGGACGGCTCGCTGTTATAGATTTCCCGGGCGGTCTTGCCCTTGTGCTTGCCGAAGGTGATGACGGCCTCCCCGTCCTCGTTCAGGCTGAGGCGGCCGGCATAGTCTATGTTGCGGTTTCTGGTGGAGAAGGATGAGAGGAAGTCCACGTCGTTCTTCAGAGTCTCCGGATAGCGGTCGAGTTCTCCCTTGAGCACCTTGTATGTCG
>CAVKLO010000197.1:0-3896 GCA_963656985.1 Bulleidia sp.
CGTCTGGATAAGCGCGCAGGACTGAGGCCATTATTTTCCGGAAATTACTAACTTTGTGGGCTGGAAAGTTCAATTTCTTTAAAATAAGGTATAATATGAAATTTTTGACTGACGAAAAGCTTGTCATAGTGGGAGCTGCCGGAATGATCGGTTCCAATATGGCACAGACAGCTATGATGCTGGGGCTCACCCCGAACCTCTGCCTTTATGATGTTTACGAGCCGGGTCTGCGCGGCGTGGTGGCCGAAATGGACCACTGCGCTTTCGAAGGCACCAACATCACCTGGACTACCGACCCCGCAGTGGCTTTCAAGGATGCCAAGTACATCATCTCTTCGGGCGGAGCTCCGCGCAAGGCCGGTATGACCCGCGAGGATCTTCTGAAGGGCAACTGCCAGATTGCGGAAGACTTCGGCAAGAACGTCAAGACATACTGCCCGGACGTGAAGCACGTTGTCGTGATTTTCAACCCCGCTGACCTCACAGGTCTCGTGGTTCTCCTCCACTCGGGTCTCGCTCCGGAGAAAGTCACCACGCTTGCGGCTCTGGATTCCACACGTCTGCAGGAGGCTCTCGCCGCCAAGTTCGGCGTACAGCAGTGCAAGGTGACGGGCGCACACACCTACGGCGGCCACGGAGAGCAGATGGCGGTATTCGCAAGCCGGGTGAAGATCGACGGCAAGCCTCTTGCCGAGTGCGGTCTTTCAGCCGAGGAGTTCGCGCAGATCAAGCAGGACACCATCCAGGGCGGCGCGAAGATCATCGAGCTGCGCGGACGTTCTTCATTCCAGAGCCCCGCTTACAACGCCGTGAAGATGATCGAGGCGGCTATGGGCGGACAGAAGTTCACCCTCCCTGCGGGTACCTATGTAAACTGCGACAAGTGCGGTTTCCATAACGTTATGATGGCGATGCCTACCACTATCGACGCCACCGGCGTACACTACACGGCCCCTAAGGGTACTGAAGAGGAAATGGCTGCGCTGAACGCATCCTATCAGCACCTCTGCAAGATGCGTGACGAGATCATAGCGCTCGGCATCATCCCTGCGGTCGCAGACTGGAAGAGCGTGAACCCTAATCTTTAGGAACAGACGGAGATAAAGGATTGGCCGGAAGAGGGACGACCTCTTCCGGCCAATCTGTTTTCATTCCTCCCCCGGCACTTCGCAACGGCTGCGCCGGAGAGCTTTCATCGCGCCCTCAGCCAGATGAGCGGGTCCTGCGGTCCCTTCGGAGACCACAGCTGGAAGTGAAGCTGAGTCACTCCGCCGAGAGGTCCGACCGTGCCTATGAGCTGTCCGGTCTTGACCTTGTCTCCCGCCTTGACCGAAACCTGGTCGAGCTTGCAGTAGAAGGTGAACCACTCGCCGTGCTGGACGAGCACGCATTTGTTGTAGCCCTGCATTACGATAACTTTCTTCACCTCGCCGTCGAAGACCGCCGATATCCGGTCTCCGCTGTCGAGAGCGATGGATATCCCATCGCTGTCCGGAAGCTTGAGCTGCTTGTACACAGGGTGGTACTGCGTTCCGAAACGCTCGATGACGGCGCCTTCCGCCGGCCACGGAAGCTTGCCCTTGTTCGAGGCGAACTCCTTGCTCAGCTTGATGTCCACCGGTTTGGAGGCGCCGCCCTTCCCGGAGCCGGACTTGCTCGAAGACGACTTTCCGGAGTACTCGGCTATGATCCGGGAGATTTCCCGGTTAAGCGCCTTGACCTCCGCCTTCTTGCTGTCGAGTTCCTTCTGATATTTATTCTTGTCCTTCTTCAGGCTGCTGATAAGTTTCTGCGAAGAGGCTTCGTCGGTCTTCAGCGAAGAGAGTTCCCTCATCCTGGCATCGCGCAGTGAAGCGGCATTCTTCCTCAGCAGGGCAAGGCTGTCGCTTTTCAGCTCCAGCTCGGCTTTCGCCGAGAGGATGTCCCGGCCCTGACGGTTCATCTCTCCGGACATATTGCGCAGGAAAGAATAGCGGCGCAGTCCCTGGGCCACATTGTCGCTCGCGAGGATGTACATATACCACATACGGGCGTCGCGGTTTTTATATGCGCTCTTTACCAGACGGCGATAATACACGGTCATAGTGTCGAGACGCCGCTCGAGGCTGTCCACGCTGCGGCGCAGGGTGTTTATGCTGCGGTCCATTCCGGCTATTTCCAGCTCGCTCTCGCGGATGAGGGCCTTCCTGTTCTCGATTTTCTTCCGGGTGAGAGTCAGGGAGGAGAGGGCTGAAGCGCTCTGGCGGGCATTCGATTTGAGCTGGTTGTCAAGCAGCTTGATTTCCTTTTCGAGACGGGTTATCCTGCTGTTCTGGGCGCTGACATCCTGAGCCGCCGCCTCCGGAGACAGAAGCAGCAGCGGCATCAGAGCGGCCGCGAGAGTTCTCAGCAGTATCCGCATCTTCGCCCTCATTTCCCGACAGCCTTCAGTTTAGCGCTCACTTTCTCTTCCAGCCCCGCAACTTCGTGTTCAGTATCCTTCTGTATGGCCATATTCCAGTACATCTTCGCCAGATCATACTCCTTGAGGGCGTAGAGAACCTCCGCGTAATGGTCCAGCACCGTGGCGCTCTCTTTCCCGCCGTAAAGCATCGCGTGCTTGAAGTAAGGCTTGGCCTCTTTCGGCAGGCCGCGCAGATAGAGAATCCAGCCGAGGGTGTCGAGATAGGTGGAGTTGTCCGGCTCCTGCTCGACGGCTATGCTGCTCATATTATAGGCCTTCTTAAGATTTCTGCCCTCCAGGCTCAGGTAGTAGGCGTAATTGTTCAGAACCGGAGCGTATCGGGGGTCGATCTTAAGGGCGGCATCGTAAGCCTTGTAGGCTTTCTCCTTCTCTCCCAGCATATAATGCATATCCCCCATCGAGGAGTAGGCCGAGACCTTCGCCGAAGTGTCATCCGGGAAGGCCTTCACGATCTTCTCGCTTTCTTCGATCACCCCCCTGTAGTCTTTCAGATTATAAAGCGCGTAGGCGCGCATCGATCGGAAGTCGCTCAGAGCGGGAAAGTCCGGCGCAAGCTTCTCGCAGGCGTCCGCGAGTTCCGCCCAGAGTCCGCTGCTGTTCAGAGACTGGAGATACATCGCCGCGAAATCCAGATTCCCCGGATTCCGCTCGCAGTTCTGCCGGAACAGACCTATCCCGCGCTCCTGTCGCCCGGTGGAGTAGTAGTATGAACCGGCTAAAGCCAATGCGGAGGTGTCCGACGGATATTTCTCAGTCAGGCTCCCCATAAGGGAGTCCAGACCTTCGCGGCAGTCGTGGAGAAAGTCAGGCCCGGAGGACTGGATGAGCATCCGTAAGTAGTTCGTCTTCACGAAAGGCGGATCCTCGCCCTCTTCGACTATCCCGCGGGCCTGTGTGAAGAAGCCTCGGTAGTCTCTCTGCCCGAGATAGACCCTAGACTTGCCGACCATCGCGTAGGTGAAGCCCGGCTGCTCCGAGAGAGCCTCACCGAAGTACTTCAGAGCGAGGGTGTCGCAGTCGTGGGCAAGCTGCCAGTCTCCCATATAGGACAGGACTTGAGGGGAGGAATACTCCTCGGTGAAGCGGCGCAGGGTCTCGAAGGCTTCCTTGTCCCTATTCAGACGCAGGAGAATGTCATAGCGCGCGAGGGTGATGTTTTCGCCCGGACCGTTTACGGCTTCTATGGACGAGAGCGTTTCGAGCACCTTGTCGAATCTCTGCCGGCGGGCATAGAGGTTCACGGCGGAGTAGTAGAGTTCGGACTTCTTCGGGTAGGCGGCCATCATCTTCTCGTACAGGGCGAGAGCGCGGTCAGTATCTCCGGATGCCGCATAGACGGTGGCGAGGGCGTTGCTGTACCAGTAATTGGCGGAGTCCAGGCTGACAGCCTCACTGAGGTGGGCCTTGGAATTCTTCATATCTCCGAGATAGT
>CAVKLO010000198.1:0-3895 GCA_963656985.1 Bulleidia sp.
CAGGCAACACCGCCCGCGCCTTCGCCCGTGTCTGCTCAGACAACAACATTCCTGTCGTAATCTGCATACCCGAGGACAACAAGCACGATATGTGGTTCACCCGCAGGCTGCGCGACTGCGTGAAGATCATCGCGGCCCCGCAGGGATCGGACTATTATGACGCCATCGCATTGGGCGAGAAACTCGCCCGCGACCCCAAGTATATGCTCGAGGGCGGAGCGAAGAACATAGCGCGGCGAGACGGTATGGGCACGACGCTGCTGAGCGCGGTGGAGTGCATCGGACGCATCCCGGACGCCTATTTCCAGGCGGTGGGCAGCGGCACGGGGGCCATCGCGGCATACGAGAACAATCTGCGCCTCATCGAAGACGGCCGCTTCGGGACGCACAAGATGAAGATTTTCGTCTCGCAGAACAGTCCTTTCACTCTGATGCACGATTCCTGGAAATCCGGCTCCAGAGAGCTGGTGGATATGAGCGCGGAGGAGTCCAGAAAGAAGTCCGAGGTGATTCTCGCCAAGGTGCTTTCGAACCGCAAGCCGCCGTACAGCCTCGCGGGAGGTCTGTATGATGTGCTCAAAGATACGGGCGGAGACTTTTTCGCGGTGTCGAACGACGAGATCGTGGCCTGGATCATACGCGGTATGAAGGCGGAGGGTTATGACCTGCTTCCGGCTGCGGCTACGGCTGTGGCGGCCGTGGCTAAGGCTCTGGAACAGGGAAAGATCTCCCCTGCCGACACGGTTATGCTGAACATCACAGGCGGCGGTCTGCTGAAGGCAATGAGCAGGGGCTACGTCGAGGAGGAGCCTCAGCTCGTGCTCGACCCGGCACTGCCGGCTGAGGAAATCATCGCTGCGGTCGACGCCCTGTTCTGATGATACCGCTGCAGTTCACCGGCGCGCTGCCCGCGCCGGACACGAATACGGTGAATATCGCCGATTCGGTGAAGGTCGCGGCCAGGTACATCCACGAGAGTCTGGCGACCGATCCGCAGGGCTTCTTCGAGGAGCTCGTCAAAAACCTCATCCAGTTCGGTCTGAAGATCTTGGCCGCTCTGGCCATCTATCTCATCGGGGTATGGGTCATAAGGCGCATAAAGAAGAGCCTCGCACGCTCCTTCGAGCGCCGGAAGACCGAGAAGACTCTCGCGAGCTTCGTTTCTTCATTGGTGAGCATTCTGCTCACCATACTGCTCATAGTACTGACCGTAGGCGCATTGGGCGTGAACACGACCTCGATAGCGGCTATGCTCGGAGCGGGCGCGATGGCGGTCGGACTTGCTCTCAGCGGCACGATGGAGAATCTGGCGGGAGGTCTCATAATCTTGATTTTCAAGCCTTTCAAGGCGGGGGATTTCATAAGTGTGCAGGGCAACCTCGGCACCGTGACGGACGTGAACATTATGAGCACGAAAATCACTACCACGGACAACCGCATCATCACCATCCCGAACGGCTCGATTTCGAACGGCACGGTGGACAATTACAACGTGAACGCCATACGCCGTCTGGACTGGAATCTGGAAATGGAGTACGGAACGCCAGCGGACGAGTGTATGGAGGCGATAAGGGAAATCGCCTCGGAGGAGCCGCGCATACTGGATTCCGGGACAGCCGGCGCTTCTGACCCTTATGTGGCTCTGACCGCCCTGAACGAGAAGAGCGTGACCTTTATGCTCCGCGTCTGGATGAGGACGGAGGACTACTGGCCCCTGATGCACGATATGAACAAGCGGCTCTATACCGAGCTGCCCGCAAGAGGTTTCAGCTTCGCCTACACTAAGCTGAAGATGGAAAGCTGAAAGGCGGCTCCCCGCTTCCGAGTGATCATTTATACCGGGAAGCCCAGTTCCTCTTTCGCCGTAACGGGGTTAGAGTAGATTCTGAGGAATATTTCACGAAGGTCGGATCTGTCGAGAGAGGATTCGACCTTTTCCATTTTGTGGGCCATATAGGCCTTGAAGCGGTCGATGGTCTCCTTCGGGTAACGGTCCGCATATTTCGTGGTCCCGTTCACCATATCGTAGGCGATGAAGTTCGTCATCCACAGCCTGTAACCTTCGACGATGCGCCTGTCCACCGCGTGGCGGATGGCCTGATAGCGGTCGTTCTTCACCTCTTCCCGCTCTGCGGCCTCGATCTCTTCAGCCCGGAGAGGGCTGCCTATGCACAGGTGCACGTTCCCCTTCTGCTGGCGTATGCCGATGATGATGCTGTGGAGGTCTTCGCGCTTGCCCTTGACATAGGGACGGCTGCGCGAGATGAGCAGTTCGCGGGCCTTGCGGATGTCGCAGGGCTCGTATTCGTAGGATATGCTGAGCGGCACGATGTTCAGTTCCATAAAATTCTCGCCGAATGAGCGCGTACCGCTCATATCCAGCATCTTGAGCAGGCCCTGTTCGGTGGTGTCGAGACCGTTTTTAGTGCGTCCCTGACGCTGGGCGAGCCAGACAGAAGAGCGGCCTGTGGTGATGGATTCGCGGATGTAGTGCGAAAGGATCTGCGAGGAGAGGTAGGTCTCGCGGGCCGAGATGCCCCGGATCACCTTTATCATCCTGTTCGAGCGCAGAAGATACTCCAGAGTCTTGCTGCTCAGAAGGTTGCTGCCTACGCATATTTCCGTCATCGGAAATCCGTTCTTATTCAGAACGTACTGCGTTATGGCCGGGTCGAGTATGATGTCTCGGTGATTCGACAGCAGCAGGAAGCGGCTGCCGGTATCGCGCAGATTAGCTATCCCGTCGTAGGAGAAGCAGTGCGTGGTGGTGTTCAGCACCCAGTCTATGGCGGTACTCATCACCACCGACTGGAACTCGTCTATGCTGTGCATATTGCCGAGCAGGCCGGCGAGGAAGCCGGACGGCTCGTTCGGAAACAAATACTTGGATATCGCCGACACTGCCGGATGCTGGGCCACTTTGCGCAGCGCCTGCACGGCTTCTTCGTCGTTATAAGGAATTATATCCTCAAGGTCTTGGTTCTGTTCCACGTCAAAAAAGATTTGGAAAAGCAAAGCTATGTAAAAAGGCGGAAACCGCCAAATTTCGCCTGCGGCACGGGCGGGCCAGGCTGACGGAGGCCCGGAACTCTCCGCTCCGCGTATTCTCGGGCCGGGAGGCTATCTGCGGTAGAGCAGCGAGCTGTCTCCGTAGCTCAGGAAGCGGAAATCGTGCGAAAGGGCGTAGTCGTAGATGCTGCGCCAGTCGCCGCCCACAAAGGCCGAAATGAGCAGCAGAAGCGTACTCTGCGGCTGGTGGAAGTTCGTCACCATCAGGTCGGTGAGACGGAAGCGGAAGCCCGGCACTATGATGATGCGCGTGCCGCAGACGAGACTCTCGAGCCCGCTCGACTCGAGATAGCCGACTATCGCATCGAGCGCTTCGGCCGTACCGACGAAGTATTCGCGGGTGTAGGGGGTCCATTGGGCGACGTCCGCAGGCGCGCCCGTCTCCAATATGCTCACTCCGATGTAGTAGAGCGATTCGAGCGTGCGCACGGAGGTGGTGCCGACGGCGATGAGCGGACGCTGCTCCGGTCCCCTTTCGAGATTCTCGCGCAGCTTGCGCAAGAGGCTGAGGCTCACCGAGAAAGGCTCGCGGTGCATCGTGTGTTCCGCCACGTCGGAGGACTTCACCGGCAGAAACGTCCCCGCACCCACGTGCAGGCAGACGTTCCCGATGTCGATTCCTTTGGCGGCGATACCGCCGATCACTTCGTCAGTAAAGTGCAGTCCGGCGGTCGGCGCGGCCACGGAACCCCGGTACTTGGCGTAGAGCGTCTGGTAACGCTCAATGTCGACAGCCTCCGTCTCCCGTTTCAGATAAGGCGGAATCGGGACGCTGCCGCAGACTTCGAGCACGCGGGAGAAAGGCGCACCGTCGTCCCAGAGGAAG
>CAVKLO010000199.1:0-3886 GCA_963656985.1 Bulleidia sp.
CGGAAGCTACGATGTCATACTCTCTTCCGGAAAGACCCGCTGCGAGTTCAGCTACGAAAGATACACCATTTCAGCCGCACAGAAACGCGACTCGGAGGGCTATGCCGTCTATGTGGCCGACTATCTCAGCGGAGAGCCGCTGAAAAAGGCCGATATCCGCCTTCTCGACTGGAAAGGACGCGAAATGACATCCTTCAAGGGTCTGGCTCTGGAGGGCTTCACTTATCTTCCCGAGGAGCTTTCATCCCGCCTCGACACGGCCTCGCACAGCTGCTCTCTGGAATTCTCTCTGGAAGAAGGGGGAGTGAAGCGCCTCAGCCGCAAGGTTTCCGTAAGCGTTTCGCCGGGCAGCGGCGAAACGTACTCCATAGAGAGCCTGAACGCGCAGATACTCACCGACCGGGGGGCGTATAAGCCGGGGGACACCCTCCATTTCAAGGCCATCCTCTACTCCGGAAACCCGCAGGACGCTTTCCGTACCCTCCCCGCCGGGCGTAAAATCAAGGCGGTGCTGAAAGACAGCCGGGCGAAGACCATAGCCGAGCGGGAACTCAGCACGAATGAATTCGGCTCCGTCGCCTCCTCCTTCATCCTCGCGCGCGGCGAGCGCAACGGCCAATACTCCCTCTGCATTAATGACGAAAAGCGCACCATAGGCAACGCCTATTTCACCGTGGACGATTTCGTTCTGCCTTCATTCGAACTCACTTTCGACCGGGATGACACTCTTTACCTCCCGGGGGACGAAGTGGTGGTGAAAGGCACCCTGCGCAGCTATTCCGGTCATAGTCTCGGCTCCGCCGCCGCCGTTTACTCAGTGCGCCGCTTCGGCGGGCCCATCGAGGAGAAAAGGCTGGAACTGTCCCCTGACGGCAGTTTCGCGGTAAGAATCGTCACAGATTCCGCTGACATATATGCAAGCTACAGTCTGAACATAAAGGTCACGGACGGCAACGGCGAGACTCTCGAGTGGAACAGATGGCTGAGCGTGAACCGTGAGATACCGCTCGACATCAAGATTCTTGATACGCAGGAGGGCAGCTGTGACGGGAATCTGGACATAATCAGCTCAGACCGCCTCGGGATGGTCATAAACGTAGGGGAGAAGCTCCGCCGCGAGGGTCTGCTCATCACTTACTCGGTTTTCTTCAAGGATAAGGAAATCCATCGCGGCACGGCGGAAAACGGCAAGGCCGTCTATGCAGACCTGAACTCCTGTCCTTCCGGAGATTATAAGATAAGGGCCGAGGCTTCGGCAAGGGACGCTTCCGGTTATGTCCGCTCTTCCGTCTGCGAGAAGCGCTTTCTGAAACTGAAGGACAGCGACAGCGTGCTGGACGCTCCGGTGGAGAATGTCTTCCGTGTGCTGCCCGGGGACGGCGTAGGCCTGCAGTTCGGCGCAGCCCGCGGTCCCGTCTGGGCCGCCGTGGAGATCTGCGGCAGCGGGAATCGCTCGCTTGTCTCCTCCCTGGTGCATCTGGAAGGCGTCCAGGCCCGCCCCGGCTCGCTGATGACTCTGAAATATGATTTCGCGCAGGATTGGGGTGATGCCGTAACGATGTACGTATTATATTTCAGGGGCGGCCGCCGCTACTTCTATCAGCACGAGTTCCGCCGCACCCCGGCAGTCAGGGATGCTCTCCCGCTTTCCTTCTCCCGTTTTCAGGACAAGACGCTTCCGGGCCGTCCATATACGTTCACGGTTAAGACAGACCCGGGTGTGGAGTGTGCCCTGAGCATCTTCGACAAGAGCACCGAAGCCATAAGGGGCAACGAGTGGTACCCGGTGCGTCTTTCCCCTCCTCCGGCCCCTTCGATGCGCTTCAGCTGGAGCTGCGGCGTGAATTCCGGGGACAGCGATATGGTGGTAGCCTACGGAGTGCGGCCCCGGATGAAGACTGCCCTTATGTCCCGGAGTGCGGCTATGGTGCTCGAAGACTCCGCCGAAGCCGGGCGTTATGAAGAAGATGCCGAAGCCCCGAATTCAGTATCGGCATTGGGGGCGGAAAACTCCGTCAGTTCCGAGGAAGTGGCAGTGAGGTCCGATTTCGCCTCCACCCTCGCTTTCGAGCCGTTCCTGCGCTCCGACAGCAAAGGCGAGATCCGACTGGATTTCACCACGTCTGACAACTTGTCCACTTTCTATGTCAGCCTCTTTGCCCACGACAGGGATATGCGTAACAGCTCCCTGCGCCGCGAGATGACAGTATCCCTTCCTGTGAAAGTTTCCCTCGCCGAGCCTCAGTTCCTCTATGTCGGCGATGAGTACACGCTTAGGGCGACACTCTCTTCCTCGGCGGAGGCCCCACTCACGGGGACTCTGCGTCTGGAAGCCTTCCCGGGCGGCGACTATCGGGCGCAGAAAGCCTTCGCGTCGACTTCCGTCCGCGTGAGCGTCTCTCCGCTCGAAACCAAGACGCTTTCTCTGCCGGTCTCCGTCCCGCAGATAGAGCAGCTCGGCCTCAAGCTGACCTTCACGGCGGATTCCGGGAGCGGGGTCAGCGATGCCGTATTCGTCAGTGTGCCTGTGCACAGGCCCGCGCAGACGCTTACCGAGGCGCATAGCGCGGTGCTCCGCTCCGGAGAAGACGAGCAGGCACTCATAGACTCGCTCCGCTCGCAGTTCGTGAATTTCGACGGCCTTGCGGCCAATCCCGCAGTGACCTCCGTACTCGATCTGGTACGCGAGGCCCTGCCTTCGCGGGTAGATGTTACTTCGAATGACATTCTCTCCCTTACCGATGCATATTATAGCGCCGCTCTGTCGGAGCGGCTCGGCGCTCCGACCGATCCGTCCGTGACCGAGTCACTTCTGAACAGGATTCTGGATTGTAGCAATGCAGACGGCGGCTATGCCTGGTTCGCCGGAATGAACTCCTCTCCGGTACTGACTGCGGCCGTGATTGGCCGCTTCGCGGCCCTCGAAAAGAAAGGCGTGGCGTTGCCGGAAAGGCTCAGCAAGACGCTCGCGAGCAGCATCGCCTATCTGGACTCCGACTGTCACGGGAATTCTCTCAGACCTCTCTGGTGCGGAAGACTCTCGACGGGGCAGTATCTGTACGTGCGCTCGCTCTATGCCTCCGTGCCTCTCGGCGTGAAGCCTTCGCGGGAGTTCCGCAAGGCTGTCCGCGAGTACCTCGTGCCTTCTGGCTCCGCAGGTCTGCAGGGACGCATTTTCGAAAAGGCCCGCCGGAGCTATATAGTTTACAGGCTCCTCGAAAACGATGAAGGCGTCTCCCTGGCCAAGTCGCTCGGCATAAGTCTCGCGACCCGCAGCCGCCTGCGGAAGTCTCTGGACGCTGACCTCGCTTCGCTTCGCGAATATGCCGTGGAGCACCGAAGCGGTGGGATGTACTTCCCGAACGCGGTTATGCCTTGGAGGGGACTGCTCGAAAGCGAGGCTTATGCGCACTCGCTCATCTGTGACCTGCTGCGCGACTGCGGACAGGACTCTCTCGCCGACTCCCTGCGTCTCTGGCTTATGATCCAGAAGGAGACTCAGCAGTGGGATGCGGATCCGGGCTTCATCGACGCCCTCTCCTCCGTCCTGGACGGGTCTCAGCAGGTGCTGGACACCAGAATAGTCTCCCTGACTGCTTCGGGGCTTAAGCCTTTCTCGGAAATAAAGGCCTCCGGCAACGGCTTCTCCGTCGAGCGCAAGTACAGTGTCGAGCGCGTCTCGGACGGGAAGAAGACGCTCGTTTCTCTCTCGGAGGGAGATGTGCTGAAAGTAGGCGAGCGGGTGGTCGCGGAGTATAGGATCTGGAATGAGGAGAACCGCAGTTTCGTCAGGCTCAGCGCTTTGCGTCCGGCCTCGCTGCGCCCTGCCTCACAGCTTTCCGGCCGTTACGGCTGGGGTCTCTCGCCGCTGCGTCTTGAGAATCAC
>CAVKLO010000200.1:0-3881 GCA_963656985.1 Bulleidia sp.
ATACTATCCGATTCTTGCCTATGTGGAATACGGCAATTATTCGGATCACAGCCAAACTGGTATCTCTATCCTTCTGGATCAATATAAAGAAGCCATAATTAGCAATCAAAGCCTTTCTGACATCGATAGTCTTGCAACATATCGTGATATGTGGAGAGAATACGAAGAAGAAATACCTCATATCGAAACTAGAAGCGGGGATTTGCTCTCCTTAAGGAGAACAAGTATTGAAAATTGGGAGAATCAAGGCTATGATTGTTTTTCTCTTGACGAAAGGCCTGAAGGTCTTCCTGAATCAGTCTATAGTAGTTGGTGTCAGATTGCAGAAGGTGTGGCGCACCCTGATTATGATTATCTGTCTAACTCTATTATAATTCGCAGATCCGACATAGTGAGATCTTCTGTTTCTCCGATGCTCTCAACTACTTGGAATCAAAATTATCCTTATAATTATGGGCTTGGGGCACTGTTCTCATCAGATGATGCGGCAGCCGGTTGTGTAACAATAGCCTTAGCACAGATTATGAAATACCATAAATGCCCAAGCAGATATAATTGGTCTAATATGCCAAACTCCGCAGATTCACCTAATAGCGATATGAATGGGTTTTTAAGCGATTTGTTTGATGATGTGATCCTTCTGCCGACTTCTGATTTTTCAATGGGGACAATTCAACCAATCATTAAGGCAAAGATGCAGAATAGTTATGACTATGATGCAACGCTGTCAAGTCATAATACTATCAATGTAATGAATGCTTTGGATAATGGCAAACCAGTATTTATGGAAGGCTCTCGAAATGGTGTAATCAGTGTTCGTCACGCTTGGGTTTGCGACGGCTATAACCATAATGAAATTCTTTACTACTTTGAATTGTATGTCCTTTCAGTTGTAGAGCCTCTTCAATACGAGTTTCTGGCTTCTGACAACAATTCTGCTGCAAGCTCCACATTCCATATGAATTGGGGCCATTCTCCTAGTGCAAACGGATGATTTGTTGATGGTCGTTTATCACAAGACGAGCCTTGGACGACACTTAGAACAGATATGGTCTTAACTCCTCACAATTGATTTCTGTACCTCTTTATCGTTCGCTTTAATTATTCAATGTCAAATATATCCGGTGAAGCTTCCGGACTGTTAATATAACTGTTTAAAAACAACCGAATATGAAAAAATACTTGTTTATTTTATTGATGTGCTTCAGCACCGTGTGCGGTTATGCTCAAGTTCCTGCGGTCAGAGCACAAAAATTTATGGGAGAGGCCAGTCTGACAGCATCGCTGACGCCAAACTTTGCTATTCACGACAAAGAAATGCTCCAGTTCGGGGCGGGTTTCGGATGGAATGCCACTGAACATTTGTACCTGGGAGTCGGCTCTTCGTGGATACAATACTTTGGAGATACGAATGCCCTACCTGTATTTTTTAACCCACGCATATATTTTGCAAACGAATACCACGGAAGTTGGTTCGTGGATTTCAGAGCAGGCAGTATAGTCTATGCGCCCGACAAGACAGTAGACGGCAGCGTCATTCACGCAGACAGGAAGAGCCGTTTATATGGCGGTCTGGGTATCGGACATCTGTTTACTCACATCTCGGCCAGCATAGGTTTAGACATATACCCCGCCATAAATGAGACCGATAAGCTTACCAAGCACGATGGGGGCTATCCTTGCGGGGGCCTGTATTTTCGATTAGCTTACCTTTTTTAGGAATCACTTGGTCTATTGTAGGCATTTGTATGGGCGAAACACAAACGCCTATACAAATGCCTGTTCTTTTCGTTAAGAAACTTGAAAAATAAAAGCAGCAACTCCTTAGAGTTGCTGCCGGTGCCTCGGACGAGACTCGAACTCGTACAGGCATTCCTGCCCAAGGGATTTTAAGTCCCTCGTGTCTACCATTCCACCACCAAGGCGTGCGGCGCAAAGATATGAAGAACTTGCGAGATATCGCAGGTTTTTTTAATCAGGAATAATGAAAAAAAGTGTTGGCGTAGTTCTCGAGAATTCCTTATTTTTGCGTGATTCCCTCTGGGGCTTGATTTTTATGTTATGGATAATATGCTGATATGCACTCTTATAACCCTTGCGGTAGCCTTCGCCGTCTGGGCTCTCACGGCTTCGGTGCTGAAGGCGCGTATGAAAGCCGCGCAGCGGCGTGAAGAGGCCGCGCTGAAAGAAAAGGACGATGCCCTCGAGGGCGAGCGCAGACAGGCGGAAACGAAGATCGCCGAGCTCAGCGAGCAGATCTCGGTTCTGAACATCAGCCACGCCACGGCCAAGGAAAGGGAGAACTCGCTGGAGAAACAGCTCGAAGAAGCGAAGGAGAGGGGAAAAGCGGAATTGGACGCCGAGAAGGCGGCCGGCGAAAAGAGGATGGATGAACTGAAAGAGTCGCAGAGCAGGCAGATAGCGGAGCTGAAGGCTTCTCACGAAAAGATGCAGGAGGAGCTGAAAGCTGCGCACGAACGCTCTCAGGAGGAGCTGAAGGCAGCGCACGAGAAGGCTAAGGAGGAAATACGGCAGGCGCACGAGAAAGCTCTCAAGCAGCAGATCGAGGCGCTGCGCTCGGAGATGAGCGTTCAGACGGAAGCGGTGCTCAAGGCGCGCGAGAAGGAGCTGAGCGAGAGGGCGGAGAAGACCTTCAAGGATATTTCAGGGGATCTGGGAAAGAATCTCAAGGATATGAAAGAGGCTTTCGAGGCGGGAAGGAAGGCTCAGCTGGAGTCTTCCACGACTCTCAGGGAGCGTTTCGACAGTGCGGTCGGCCAGATCGAGGCGCAGACGAAGAATATCGGCAGCAAGGCGGACCATCTCGCGGAGGCACTGCGCGGGCAGAAGAAGTTCCAGGGCTGCTGGGGAGAGACTATTCTGCTGAATCTGCTGCAGTCGGAAGGGATGGTGGAGGGACGCGATTTCGACAAGGAGGCCACGCTGAGGGACTCTCTGGGCTTCGTGGTCGTGAATGAGGATTCGGAGAAAAGGATGCGTCCGGACTTCATCCTGCACTTCCCTGACAATAACGACATCGTCATAGACGCGAAGGTCTCTCTGGCCGCTTACGGCGACTGGTATGAAGCCCCGGACGAGGCTGCGAAGGCCGAGGCCGCACGGCGCAACACCCAGGCCATAAAGGATCAGGTCAGCCGCCTTTCGAAGAAGAACTACAGCAGGTATCTGCTCCCGGGGCACAAAATGCTGGACTACGTGATAATGTTCATCCCGAATTATCCCGCCCTGCAGCTCGCCTACAATGAAGACAAGAACATCTGGAAAGACGCATACGCGGCGGGGGTCCTCATAACGACCGAAGAGACTCTGATGCCGTTCCTGAGGATGATCACCATCGCCTGGACCAATGTGGAGCAGGCCAGGAATCAGCAGAAGATCATCGCGGCGGCCGAGAATATGATAGACCGCGTGGCCGAGTTCACCAAGTCGCACGAGGAGATGGGACGGAAGCTGGAGGATGTGCGCAGGTGCTACGATGTCTGCTCGGACAAGATCCGCAACGGCGGACGCAGCATCCTGACTTCGGCCCGCCAGGTTATGGACCTGGGCGTGAAGCTGAGTCCGAACAAATCCCTGCCGGAGGCTTAGTGATTCCTAAATAATAACTTAGGGGGGTGATTCGATAAGAAGAGCCGGCTGAAGTACGGAGACTTCAGCCGGCTTTCCTTATGGAGGGGTCGGGGATTATCCGACCATATTCTTCGGGTCGAGGGCCTTGTCGAGGGCTTCCTTGGTGAGGATGCCTTTCTCGAGGACGATGTCATAGACGGAACGGTTCGTTTCGAGAGCCTCCTTGGCGACCTTTGTGCTGGCCTTGTAGCCGATGATAGGGTTGAGGGCGGTCACGATGCCGATGCTGT
>CAVKLO010000201.1:0-1840 GCA_963656985.1 Bulleidia sp.
GCTCCTGGAGAATCGCACGGAAAACCTTGACGGTATTGGATTCCAGTGTGGTTGAAATCAATGCGGAAACAATTACATTCGTGTCTATGACGGCGTAATACTTATTTTTCATTACGAGCCTTCCGGATTTCAGCATTTATTTCTTCGAGAGACATATCCTGCGCTCCGGCCGCTGCGGCCTGACTTCTCATCTCCATAAAAGCGTCCCAGGCATCCTGGTTGATCTGTTCCCTGCTGCTTGCTTTGATTTCAAACGGAATGCGTCTTTCGCGTACAACCGTCTTCATAAATACAGTAATCGCTGCTGTACTCGTGAAGCCGAAATCATCACAGATAATATCAAAATTCTTTTTCAGGTTATCATCTACCCTCATTGACAAAGTTGCTTGTGCCATAACAATTCGTATTAATATCGTATTGGCAAAATAAATACATTGTAATGACAAAAGCAAGAACTTTGATAAATATTCAATAAAATTAGAAGTGTCCCGTCCGTTCCACACTTGTCCCATCCACGTGGATGGATGCGCGGGCTCCGCTCAGATATTAGCCGCACGCATTATGTCCGCGAAGACTCCGGCGGCGGTAACATCCGCGCCGGCCCCGTAGCCCTGGATGACCAGAGGGTGCTGATGGTAGCGGGCCGTAGTGAGAAGGACCAGATTATTCGAACCCTCGAGCGGACGGAAGAGGGGAGAGGAGGCATCCACCTCCCGGAGCCCGACGCTGCACTCCCCGTCAGAGAGCCTCGCCACGAAACGCCACTGCAGCCCTCTGGATAGCACGCTGCGCCTGTGCGCCTCGAAAGCGGCGTCGAGCGAAGGCAGCCTGCGCCAGAATTCTTCCTGACCCAGGCTGAAGAACTCATCGGGCAGCAGGGGAGCCACTCGCACATCCTCCATATTCACCTCGTAGCCGGCCTCGCGCGCGAGAATCACTATCTTGCGCACCACGTCCTTTCCGCTCAGGTCGACCCTCGGGTCAGGCTCGGAGAAGCCGAGCTCCTTCGCCTGCCGCACCGCCCGACTCAGCGTCACGGTTCCGCTGACGGCGTTCAGAATATAATTGAGCGTTCCGCTCAATACCGCTTCTATCCTTTCGACCCTGTCGCCGCTGGCTGTCAGGTCGCTGACCGTGCGGATGACCGGCAGACCGGCCCCGACATTGGTCTCGTAGAGGAACTTTACGCCGCGCTTTAGAGCTTCCTCTTTAAGTGACTTGTACTCAGCATAATCGGTCGAGGATGCGGCTATCTTGTTCGCGGCGACGACGGAGATGCCGTGACGGAAGAAATCCTTGTAGAGCGATGCGACCTCCGGGCTGGCGGTGCAGTCGACGAAGACGGAATTGAAGATGTTCATTCCGATCACCTCATCGCGCAGCTTCTCCACGTTCAGAGCGACTCCCTCCGAATCAAGCTTCGCAAGGTCCGTGCCGCCCCGGTCGAAGACACCCCGGCTGCTGCGGGCGATGCCCACCACGTTCAGCTTCAGATTGCGCTCGCGCATCAGAATCTCCCTCTGGCTGTCGAGCTGCCTCAGCAGGCTGCCTCCGACGGTGCCGACCCCGCAGATGAAGAGATTCACCTCGCGGTACTCGGAGAGGAAGAAGGAGTCGTGCAGGACATTCAGAGACTTGCGCAGGAACTGGCGCTCCACCACGAAGGAAATGTTCGTCTCGGAGCTGCCCTGAGCCACCGCGATGGCGTTTATGCCGCTGCGCCCGAGCGTCGTGAAAAGCTTCCCCGGGACGCTGCAGTTCTTCTTCATATTCTCTCCCACGATCGCGATGGTCGAGAGACCCGGAGTCACGCTGACGCGGTTCATCGAACCGCGTCCAA
>CAVKLO010000201.1:1850-3865 GCA_963656985.1 Bulleidia sp.
CGTATGCGAATTCCTCGTCCAGCAGCCGCCGCGCCAGTTCGCCGTCCTCTTCGCGCAGACCCAGCGTGATGCTCGTTTCGGAGGAGGACTGGCTCGCGAGGAAGACGCTGATGCTGTTGTCCGCGAGCGTCGAGAAGATGCGGCTGTTCACGCCGACTATCCCGACCATCGAGGTTCCGGACACGTTCAGCAGGCAGCAGTTGCCTATGCTCGTGATGCCGGTGATCATCCGTCCGCTGCCCCGGCAGTCCCGCCGGATGACGGATCCCTGCAGCTGCGGACGGAAGGTATTTTTCACCAGAAGAGGTATGTCGTTCACATAGACCGGGTAGAGGGTCGGCGGATAGATGACCTTCGCGCCGAAGTTGCAGAGTTCCATAGCTTCGGTGAAGCTCAGCTCCGGAATCACATAGGAGGTCTTTATCACGCGCGGGTCGGCGGTCATAAAGCCGTCCACGTCAGTCCAGATTTCGAGGCACTCGGCTTTCAATCCGGCAGCGAGGATGCTTGCGGTGTAGTCCGATCCGCCGCGGCCCAGATTCGTGATCCTTCCGTCGCCGCTGTCGCGCGAGATAAAGCCCGGCACAACCGCGATGTGTCTGGATGAACTCCGAAGGGGAATGCCGGTGCACTGAGCCTCTGAGCCGCTGCATCGAAGGGGAGTGCCGTTTTCGATATGCCTCTCGCCGCCGGAAAGGGGAGTGCCGGTTAAAAAGTCCGCAAATACCTCATTTATAAGCGGATACGTAGCTGCGGCATCGAGTTCGTTCTTGCGGTGGCGATAGACCGTGCGGATGAAATCCAGCGAGTCGCGGCGCACGGCCCCTTCGATAAGCGAAGTCACAATATGGGACGAAATGCGTTCACCGAAGCTCACTATTTCGTCCAATGTCTTATCAGTCAATTCTTTAAGCAGGAATACGCCCCTGTACAGATCGGAGAGTCCGGCCAGAAGTTCCTTAACGGTTCCGCGCAGAGAATCTGCGGAATTCGGCCGGCTCCGGGCGGCGGAATCAGCGGGAGTCAGTGTTTCCGCGACCGAGGCGGAGTCCGTCGCAGGATTCGAGCCGTTTCCGTACGCAGAGTCCGGGAAGCAGGCCGCAATCATATCGTAGTGACGTTTCTCGATTTCCGCGAGCGATTCCAGATAAGCCCGGTCGCCTTGCCGCGCCATCTTCGCTGTCTCGATCAGACGGTCCGTGACGCCGCCCAGAGCGGAAACCACGACGACCACATCTTCGCTGCGCGATTCGACTATCTTCTTGACGTTCAATATGCTTTCCACGGAGCCGACGGACGTGCCTCCGAACTTCAGAACTTTCATACCTGCTTTGTTATACAATTTATATTATGTTAACTAATCCGTATTCCCCGGAATCCTGAGCAATATTATAAAGCTTTGCAATCCCCCTGAACTTTTTCGCAATTACCTCGCTCGGCAATCCCGAAAATCCACGGCCCCATAACCGCGCTCAGCTGTTCATTCTCTATAAGGAAACCGTCGTGCCCGAAAGCCGAGCGGATCTCGTGATAATCCGCATCTGGCAGCATCGCGACGATCTCGCGTCCGCGCTCGGGTGGGAAAAGACAGTCGCTGTCGATGCAGACGACGTGGCAGCGTGCCGTGAGCAGAGAGAGAGCCTCGGCTTGGCCGCCGCGCCGGCGGCCGATGTTCATACTGTCCAGCGCCTTGGTCAGATACCAGTAGCTGTAGGCGTCGAAGCCGCGCCGCACGAGCTTCAGACCCTGGTAGCGCTGGTAGGAAGCTGCGCGGTCAGCGAAGAGTACGTCGTCATCGGTCTCCGCCTGCGTGCGGCAGTAGCCGTCGTGGCTGCGGTAGGAAATCAGGGCTATGGAACGGGCGCATTCCAGACCAGAGCGTCCACCGTCGAGGCTGCGGGCCTCGCGGAAACTCGGGTCGGCTTCGAGGGCCATTCTCTGGGATTCGTTATATGCTGTAAGATAAGGACTTATGCGGACATCTGTGGCAAGCAGGACGGCTTCCCCGATTACCG
>CAVKLO010000202.1:0-3864 GCA_963656985.1 Bulleidia sp.
GAAGAAATCCGCCGCGTTCATCGTGACGCTCATCCACTGCCACGCATCTCCCGTGGAGGATTCGTCGCGGCTTTTGAAATTCACCGAGCGCTGGATTTCGTGCCAGTCAGTGGAGACGCGCGAGCATCCCCAGATGAGTTCCTCGTTCCATTTGTCGACCATCGCGTACTGATAATTGTACATATACTTCACCCTCGAGTCGGCTGCATAGTTGTCGGCATCGAATGCGGGAACGGTCTTCTTATATTCATAGAGTTTGACTCCTTCGGCTTCAGCCGACGTTATGGCTTCCCGGAAAGCCTCCGCCGCCTTCACCCACTTCGCGTTTTCGGACTGCGCGTCACCGGAAGGAATCAGCGGCGTACCTTCTTTATCGGTGAAGGACGCGTAGGTCGGGTTGTTGTTGAACAGCGGGCTTGCCGCGAAGAGCAGCACCTTGGCCTTGAACGACTTGGCTATGACCTGATCGATACGGCCCAGCTCGGAGGTGTTCGTAACGCGGACCGGGAGACCGGGCACGGCTTCATCGATCAGGGACACGATATAGTCCACGACCCCGTCCACAGGTACGCGAGCAGGCATCAGCGCGTCTCCGGTAGCGCCGATACTTTCATTCTTTCTTATGAGAGGAATCGCGCCGTACTGGGTGAAGAGCAGATAGTGATAATACGCCTTGAGGAACTTCACTTCAGAAGACCAGCGGGTGATTTCTGTCTGCGTCATATCCGGGACATTCTTTATATTGTCGAGGAAATCGTTGCAGATGCGCAGCGGCTTGAACATACTCGACCCGCCGGCTCCGAGGGCGTCCCATCCGCCCACATCGTCATTCCAGTAGCCGAGCACGGGATAGTCGGAAGTCAGATTCCCGAGCACCACCTGTTTCCCGGGAGTCACCCGGTCGAGGTCCATAATCAGTTCATCGGAAGATCCGAGTATGCCATAGGTCCCCTCATACAGAGGCATATAGTGATAGCACGTGGCGAGGGCCCTGTATGCCGCTTCCTTTCTGGAATACAGCAGGGAAATGTCCTCCGTCTTGTCCGGGACCACGTCGAGATAGTCGGCACAGCCGCAGGGCGTAAGCGCGGAAAGGCCGAGCAGTATGCATTTTACAGTATTCTTCATTGTTTCAAAAGATTAGAAAGACACATTGACACCTATGTTATAGACTCTCTGGATAGGGTATCCTATGCCGTAGCCGCCCATTTCCGGGTCCCAGAGCTTGAACTTGCTGAAACAGAGCAGGTTGTTCCCCGAAAGGAAAAGACGCACCTGCGAAAGACCGGTCCGCGCAAGGTATTTGTCCGGCAGAGAGAATCCCACTTCCACCTGCTTCAGACGCAGGAAAGAACCGTCCCTGAGCCACCAGGTGGAGGTCTTGAGGTTATTCTCGATCTGCGTTGTGGAAAGCCTCGGCCAGAACGCATAAGGGTCAGGATTCTGTTCCGACCAGTAGTTGTCGGCGACGATGGTCATAGCGTTGCGGTAATTCGTGAAAGGCTCGATGCTCGTAGGGTCGATGAAGAAGGACGAGCGTGCGGAACCCTGGAAGAAGAACGAGAAGTCGAACATCCTGTAGCCCATAGACAGACCGAAACCGTAGATGATTTCAGGCACGGAAGGATAGCCGATGGCGACCTGGTCCTTCTCGTCTATGACGCCGTCCCTGTTTATGTCCACATACTTGATGTCGCCCGGCATAATCTTGTCCTCGGCGGAAACCTTGTCGCTCTGGCTGACATAGAGTCCGAACTGCGACGGAGAATTCAGTATGTCCTGCTTATCGATGAAGAGACGCTCGGCAACGTAACCCCACTGCTGGTTTATGGAATGGCCGGGACGGTTCCGGTACTCCTCCTCATAGCGTATGTCTCCGCCGTCGACATACTCGGAAGTGGAATTTGTGAAGTTCGCGCGTGCGGAAAGCCACATTCCGTTATGGAAACTCCAGTTCGCGTCCACGGACGCGTCCACGCCCTTCGCCTTGGCCTCTCCGATATTGCCCTTTATGGGCGCGGTAGTTCCCAGAGTATAAGGTGTGGACTGGCGGGTCTGGTAGATGGCGGAACGGTGCTCCGTAAAGTACTCCGCCTGGACGGTTATCGCGTCGAAGAGATTGGCCTCAAAGCCGTAGTTGGCCTTTCTCGCGATTTCCCATCCGATTTCTTCGTTAGAGTAGCGGGCCACGTTGTAGCCGTTATAGCCGTTTGTGAAATCATAGCCGAAACTGTAGCCGTAGCTTGAGTTGTTCGTGTCCACGCTCGAAAGGTAGAAGAAACGGTCGTCGGGATTCGAGATTTCGTCGTTTCCGACAAGTCCGTAGCTGAGCTTGAGTTTGAACTGAGGCAGAATCTCCTTAAGACCGTCGCCGTAGAAATGTTCGTTGGATATGATCCAGGCGCCTCCCACGGAAGGGAAAAAGCCGAAACGGTGGCGTATGGCGAATTTCTCCGATCCATTGTAGCCGAAGTTCCCCTCCAGGAAGTAACGGTTGTCGAAACCGTATGTGAGACGGCCCGAGACACCGAGATTACGGGACGGCAAGGTAGCGAAGGCATTGTCGCCGCTGATGGTGTTAAGCGATTCCTTCATCTGCCCGACGAGGAGAGCGCTCGTGCTGTGCTTGCCGAAAGTGCGGTTCCACTGGGCCGCCGCCTCGAAGTAGAAACTGCTGTACGCGGTGCTCCAGGATGAAGGGGAATTCAGGGTTTCGGTACCTTCGGAAAGCTGGGTGAGAGAGTGCGTAATTCCGAGTTCCGTGTTCGAGGTCGTAAGTCCGTAATAGAACGGGGTCATCGTACGCGTGTTCGTATTCTGTCCATAGGACATAAACGAGGCAAGCCCCCTGAGGCTCAAGCCTTCCGTAATCATCGAGAGGTCCTGGTCGATCTGGAACTGGGCGTTGGTGGTGGAAGTGAAACGGTCCTTGTAGCCGGATACCAGGTCCGCATAAGGATTCGGATAACTCGCCTGCCCCATATTTCCGAAGAGGATATGGTTCACGTAATAATAGGATTTGTCTATGTCTTTCGAATAGACTTTCGGGAAATTGACCGGATTCGCCTTCATCACGGAACTGAATATGGAGGATGTCTCCGACGCGGGTCCGTTGTAGCGTTCGAGGAGCGAGTAAATCTTGACGGCGGCCTTGGTGGTGCTTGTCAGATTCACGTCGATATTGGCCCTGAGGTTGTAGCGGTTGATGTTGATGTTATTGTTGTAATTGTTCAGCCTGTCCACTTTCATCAGACCGTTCTCGTTGGTGTAGGCGGCTGACAGATAGTATCTTGCCACCTCGCCTCCGCCGGAAGCCGTTATGGTCGCCTTGGTGTTCAGGGCCTGGTTCTTGAAGAGTTCGCCATACCAGTCCACGTCCGGGTAGAGCACAGGATCAGTCCCGAGACGGGTGTTCTCTATCTTCTCCTTAGAATACACCATCGACGCCTCCGGATTCCTCATACGGACAGCCTCGTTATAGAGATTCATATAGGACACGCCGTCGAGGAACTCCTGGATTTTCGTAGGAGTGGAAATGGAGGTCTCCACACGTCCCGTGATTTTCAGCCGTCCTTTCTCTCCGGACTTCGTAGTGACGAGAATGACGCCGTTCGCGCCCTTGGCTCCGTACAGGGCGGTGGCCGTCGCGTCTTTCATTATGGAGAAACTCGCTATGTTCTCCGGCTCCAGACGAGCCAGGTCTTCGGAGCTTACCTCTATGTTGTCGATGAGGATGAGAGGTGAAGCCTTATAGCCGAATGAAGTTACGCCGCGGACGAAGAAATTCGCATTGTCGGCTCCCGGCTCGCCGGAGGTCTGATAGGAAATGAGACCCGCCACGCGGCCCGCAAGAGCCGTGGTGAG
>CAVKLO010000203.1:0-518 GCA_963656985.1 Bulleidia sp.
CGTCCCGGTAGAGCGCCGTGAAGACCTTGTCCGGGTCGAACTTCTCGATTCTGAGCACATCGCCTTGATACTTGTTCACCAGGTCGAAGGAGGTGGTGTAGTAGGTTCCGTTCCTGAAGACGGCGAGAACCTTGTCTCCGGAGCCGAATTGGCCGAGGTACTGGCCTCGGCCGTCCTCGTTCAGCTTCTGTATGTCCGCGTCGTACCAGATGTCCTTGCCGGCGATGGTGCTCACGCCGCGGCAGCGCAGCTGGATCCTCTGTATGGGATTCTTCGACACGAGGTTGCCTCTGGAGCTTCTGCCCTTTATGGCGAGCTGCGAGAAGTCGTATTCGAAGCTGTTCTTCTTGAGCTTCGGACGCGGGCGCAGCAGGACTTTCACCGTCTCGGCCTCGCCGTTGGAATTGGCCGTGAACCAGAGGATTGCGGACCCGGGCTCTCCGGTGGTGATGTCGTATTCCTTGTCGCGGGTCACGCTCGTGATGGCGAAGCGCTTGGCATAGCTGACGGCTCCCTTG
>CAVKLO010000203.1:528-3857 GCA_963656985.1 Bulleidia sp.
GATTACGTTGTAGATGGTGCGTGAGTCGTTGCGGCTGAACACGCCCACGTAGATCAGGTTCTTCCAGAAGAAGGCTTTGTCCGTGACCTTCGTCACCTTGTACTTGCCTTCTTTGGAGATGACGATGACTTCCGAGAGGTCGGAGCAGTCGGCTATGAACTGCACCTGTTCGTCTTTCTTGAGGCCGATGCCCACGAAGCCCTCGGAGAGATTCGCGTAGAGCTTCGCGTTGTTGTTCACCACCTTGGTGGCGGCGATGGTCTCGAAGCCGGTGATTTCCGTGCGTCGCGGATGGGCGGCTCCGTATTTCTTTTTCAGGGACTTGAACCAGTCTATGGTATAGCGGGTGATATGGTCCAGATCGTCCTGGACTGCGGCCATTTCCTCCTCCATCCCACGGATCTTCTCGTCGAGGGCCCGGGTGTCGAATTTGGAAATCTTGCGCACCGGCTTTTCCACCAGTTTCAGGATGTCGTCCATCACGACGGTGCGGCGCAGCAGGTCCTGGTACTGCTTCATACGCTCGAACACGTCCTCTATCTGCTGCTCCCAGCTCATCTGGTCCTGTTCCAGGACTTTGTAGATGCGGTTCTCGAAGAAGATGCGCTCCAGCGACGCCCAGTGCCATTCGTCCTCCAGTTCTCCCATCCGTATGTGCAGCTGCGCTTCGAGCAGGTCTCTGGTGTGGAATGTGTCGTAGCGCAGTATCTCGTCCACGTCCAGGAATTCAGGTTTGTTCTCCCTGATCACGCAGGCGTTCGGGGAGAGGGTGGTCTCGCAGTCCGTGAAGGCGTAGAGCGCGTCGATGGTCTTGTCGGGGGACACGTCGTTCGGCAGGTGTATCACCAGGCGCGCCGAAGCGGTGGTCATATCCTCTATCTTGCGGATTTTTATCTTGCCTTTCTCCTTGGCCTTGAGGATGGAATCCACTATGGAATGCGTGGTCTTCCCGTAAGGGATTTCCGTAATGACGATGGTGTTCTTGTCTATCTTCTCGATTCTCGCGCGGACTTTCACGACTCCGCCCCTGTGTCCCTTCATATATTTGGAACAGTCGGCGAGACCTCCGGTAGGGAAGTCCGGAAGGATTTCGAATTCCTTGTCCTGCAGGATGGCGATGGAGGCGTCTATGAGATCGTTGAAATTATGCGGGAGTATCTTCGAGGACATTCCCACGGCGATGCCGTCCGTGCCCTGCGCGAGCAGCAGCGGGAAGCGTACGGGGAGTTCCGTAGGCTCCTGGTTGCGGCCGTCGTAGGAAGTCATCCAGTTCGTTATCTTGGGGTCGAAGATGACCTCTTTCGCGAATTTGCTCAGACGGGCCTCGATGTATCGCGGAGCGGCGTTGCCGTCCCCCGTGAAGATGTTTCCCCAGTTACCCTGACAGTCTATCAGATAGCCTTTCTGGCCCAGCTGGACGAGGGCTCCCAGAATGGATGCGTCTCCGTGAGGATGGTATTTCATAGCCTCGCCGACCAGATTCGCCACCTTGGTGAGGCTTCCGTCGTCCTTTTTGTACATCGAATGGAGCACGCGCCTCTGCACGGGCTTCAGTCCGTCCACTATATGTGGGACGGCTCTCTGGAGAATAACATACGAAGAATAGTCCAGGAACCAGTCCTTGAACATCCCGGAAAGTTTGAACTTCCCGCTGTCGTCTCCCAGCAGCCTGTCGAACTTTCCGGACGGCTGCGCGTCTTCCGCCACCGTCTCTTCCTCCTCCCCTCCGATTTCTTCCATATTCTGTCCAAGTTCCTCGTCGTCCCGATAATCGTCCATATGCCAATCAGTTAGTCTTAATCTTCTTCTTGTTATTATTCTTCTTCATTGCCGGAGCTTCTTGTGTCATTTTCCGGAAGCTCCTCCGTGCCGTGTCATTATTCATCGTAGCCGAAGCGTCGCTGCTCCGAGTGGCATTATTCTTCGTAGCCGAAGCGTCTGAGTTCCTTGCGGTTTTCCCTCCAGTCCGGATCAGTCTTCACATACAGGCTCAGGAACACTTTCTTCTGGAAGAAGTCCTCCATCTCCAGCCGGGCCTGCGTTCCGGTCCGTTTCAGCGCCTTCCCCTGCCGGCCTATGATTATGCTCTTCTGCGAATCTCTCGTCACGTAGATGACGGCGGAGATGTCGTATCTCTCCTCGCCCTCCTTGAAGCTCTCCACTTCCACCTGGCAGCAGTACGGAATCTCCTGGCTGTAATTCAGAAGAATCTTCTCCCGGATGATTTCCGAAGCGAAGAAACGCATATTCCTGTCCGTGAAAGTGTCCTTGTCGTACCACGGCGGGCTCGGCGGGAGCTTTTCCAGGATGGCCGCGAAAATGTTCTCCACGCCGAATTTCTCCCGGGCGGATGCCGGGATGATGACGGCGGAGGGCAGTTTCCGCTTCCAGTCCTCCATCAGGGAGACGACCGCGGCCTGGTCGCTGAGGTCTATCTTGTTCACCACCAGTATGACCGGACAGGAAAGCCGGCCGAGTTTCTCCACGTATTCGGAGTTCTTGTCCGGGGTCTCCACCACGTCCGTGACATAGAGTATGATGTCCGCATCGCCGATGGCGGCATCCACGAAGTTCATCATATTCTGCTGCAGGCGGTAGTGCGGCTTGAGGATGCCGGGAGTGTCGGAATAGACTATCTGGTAGTCATCTCCGTTCACTATCCCCATAATGCGATGGCGCGTGGTCTGGGCTTTCGCTGTCACTATGGACAGCTTCTCCCCGACCATCGCGTTCATCAGCGTGGACTTCCCGACATTGGGATTGCCGATTATGTTTACGAATCCTGAACGGTGTTCCATTATACGTAGGCACCCATTTTGAGGATGTTCACCTCACCCTCGGTGAGGTATCTCCATTCGCCCTTGCTTACTCCCTTCTTCGTGAGTCCGGCGAAATAGACTCTGTCGAGTGCACGCACGTCGTAGCCGAGGGTTTCGAAAATCCTGCGTACCACGCGGTTCTTACCGGAGTGTATCTCGATTCCCAGACGTCTGTGGTCGTTCTCGTCTATGTATTCCAGCTCGTCCGCGGCCACGACTCCGTCAGTGAGTTCTATCCCCTGGAGGATCTTCTCGTAGTCGTCCTGGCTCAGTTCACGGTCGAGTATCACCTGATAGATCTTCTTCTTGTCATAGGACGGATGTGTGAGCCTCTCGGCGATCTCCCCGTCGTTCGTGAACATCAGTACGCCCGTGGTGGCCTTGTCGAGACGGCCTACAGGATATACTCTCGCGCCGCAGCCCTTCAGCAGGTCCATCACGGTCTTCTCGGCGTGAGGGTCGCTGGCTGTGGTGACATAGCCCTTGGGCTTGTTCATCACGATATAGACC